>NZ_JAAHGN010000547.1:0-4929 GCF_010672485.1 Moorena sp. SIO2C4
TCCGGTTGCAAGTGATGAATAGCTGTCGTCAGACCAAAATCCCTGCGCTTTTGGCGCACGCTACGCGAACGTGGATTTGCACTAATTGTAGACGACAGCGGACAAAGCGCTTTTGGCGCACGCTACGCGAACGGAAAAGTGGAAACTTCACCGAAGGTGTCGGTCTGCCTTACATTGGGGAAATCGGGAAAACGGATAATGGAATTGTGGTGGTAACAACCCATCTGTATGATGGTCGAAAAAGTCTACCGTTAGATCTTGAGTTATATCAACACGGGAACTCATTGCCCCAGGGAAAAAAAGATCCAGCCAACCTGCGCGAAACCGGAGCTAGCCTTGGGGTTAATTGATAAGACATTAAGTCGGGGATATCATCCAGGAATGGTCCTGATAGATGCTGGATATGGAAACAATACATCATTTTTATTAGAGCTAGAAAATCGACAACTCAAGTATTTAGTCCGAATCGCTAAAAAATGCGCCAAAAGCGCACGCTACGCGAACGAAAAGTGAGTGACCCGAACGCCAAAAATTCGGGAGTTACTATTCGGGTTGATGAGTTAGCCCAAAGCCTTCCGGATGAGGCTTTCACAGAAGTTCAACTAAATCTAAATAAGTCAAAAACCCTGTGGGTTGCCACCCTCGAAGTAGAAATATCTCGTCTGAGTGGAAAAAGAAGTCTGGCTATCGTCATGAATCAACCGACTTTTAGTCAAGCCACAGATATTGCGGTGCGACCCAAGGGCGATTTACTCGCCCATTGGAAAGCGCACCGTGACTATTTTTTGACAAATGTCGAAACGGATGTGGTCACTCCCCAATGGGTGGTCGAGACTTACGCTCAACGAAATTGGGTGGAAGTATTTTATCGGGAGCAAGCGTGGTGGTTGGGACTCAAAGAATATCAAGTTCGCCATAAACGCAGCTTGATGAGGCATTTTATCTTGGTCATGTGTGCCTATACTTTTATTCTTTGGCATCAATTAACTGGGGGATTGCGAAGACGATGGGCATCGAAACCTTTAAAGACATTTGCTGAAGCAATAGATGCTTTTCGCAGTGCCATGTCTTGCCGCGCATGTTCATTGGCTCCAGGAAAATCCGGACGTATTTATCAGATATAAAGCGAGTAAGGGCTTGATTTTGGCTTGATTTTGGCTAAAGTCCCAATAGACGTAATCTAGTTCTTCGTTTAGCTGCTTGGTAGGGAGCTGTAGCAGCTGCTGGGTCAGTTCATCTACCTGAGGTTTATTGCTCATAATTTTTCGGTAATGGCTGAGGGCTAGATCGATAAATTATTCATCTTTACCAAAATTATTTTGGTCTTTGACCAGCAACAGCCTATCCATATTGTCCTTGATCAGCGCTTCTAATTCCTGATCAGAGTTGAGGTTGTAAAGCAGGATATTTTTCAGCAGTTCATCTAGAATAACTTCTAAATAATGGCTTCCGCTTTTATTCGAGGTATTTTTTACGATATCATTAGTCATAAACGGTAAGTAACTAAGGGAGTTTTGTAGAATTGCATTCTGGAATTTTAATCTTTTGATTAACTTTTATTTTTGATTTCTGATTTCTGATTTTTTTTATTATTTTAGTAAGTTTTTACCTGCCGTACTGATTAATAAATGTCGGGATTATGTTAAGGCTATTTTGATTATATTTGAGTTGAGATAAATGCTTGACAAATGGATCGTAATAGCTGCTAATCTCGTAGCGAGATTTTATAATATCCTGATTTAATATTACATCTATCTCCTTTTGTTGATTTAAAGGATAGCGCTTTTTATCCTCATGAGGTACACATATTTTTTTACCTCTTCCCACTTCCGACTTCCCACTTCCGACTTCCCTCTTCCCTCTTCCGAAGTCCCTGCTCCCTGCTCCCTGCTCCCTGCTCCCTAAAACCCAAAAACTTGTACCTTACTAGATTAAAAACCGCTATATTTTGATACTGTTGGTGTTATTCAAGGTTAATTGGTAGACTTTTCCTAACCAAAAAAGCCAAGATAAAAACAGCAGCCAAGGTATTTATGAGCTTTAGCAATTGAGTTTTGTTCACAATGGTTTTCCTTGATACTCGCCTGTGAGAGTTTTGAGGAACTTGACAATCAGACCAATATCGTTTGGCGACAGTGGGCGTCCCAATTCATATTTGCCCATTATCGTCACAGCTTCTTCAAGAGTTTCAGCTGAACCGTCGTGAAAATATGGTGATGTTAGAGCCACGTTCCGCAAACTGGGAACCTTAAATACATAACGATCACGTTCATTGCCAGTGACATTAAAGCGTCCCAAATCAGCTTTGGTAAGCTTACCGCGATCTTTGAAGTAATCCCCAAACAGACCAAAAGCCTGGAACATATTACTGCCGACATTGACTCCTTGGTGACAGCTAACACAGCCATAGGCTTTAAACAGACGATAGCCTTCTTTTTCTGAGGAGGAGAGGGCATTTTTATGGCCGCGCAAAAATTGGTCAAAGCGTGAGTTGGGAGTGTAAAGCGATCTTTCAAAAGTAGCGATCGCATCCTTGATGTTGTCGCTGTTGATACCATCTTTATACAGTTGGTTAAATAGTGAGACATACTCAGGGGATTGCTTGAGCTTACTGAGGATTTCTTGCCAATTAGAACCCATTTCATGCTCTGCATGGATTGGTCTATCAATCTGTTCCTCCAGGGTTTCAACGCTTCCATCCCAATGTTGCTTAAAATTGAATCCACTGTTGAAGACTGTGGGTGCATTAATCAAGCCAATCCTATTGTTGATCCCAATTGAACGCACCATTTAGTCTGTACCACCGGTATTTAGATTGTGGCAGCTAGCACAAGAGATGGTGTTATCCTGTGACAGTCGGGGGTCATGAAAAAGCGCCTTGCCCAGTTTAACCTTGTCTTTGTTTAGTTCTAATTTGAGTGGTATTGGCTGAATTGGTTCATCAAATAAAAGACTATAGTCTGAGGATTTGACCATATAGTTGATTGATTTATATGGTAATTTATAATAATTATTTATGGAAATTAAAATTATAATAATAAATATAACCAAATAAATATAAAAAATATTTTTGATATCACTAGTTTTATTCTACGGATCAACCATTAAAGTCTAACAATAATTATGATTATTGTTAGACTTTAATGGTTGATTGTCCATGGGCCACATTTGAAGGTTCAGAAGATAACCCGCTCACCGACTAACCGACTAACCTACACCTGTTCACCATCTGTAGCTCGAATAAATGAAATTGGTATTAGTTAGTATGACCCTATTTGAAGTTCATCAAATGACCGAACCACAAGTCAACCGTAATATTACTGACAATTCGTCATTTGTAATTGATAATTCAGGGTAAATTACCGATTATATCCAATCAGTTTGACTAATTATGATATCTCTTCTCTGGTAATTTGTACTTGGTAATTTGTACTTGGTAGTTGACGATTCACCATTACCGATTGCCCATTACCAAAACAGGGACTATTTGGTATAGCATAATTCAAAAGTCAGAAGTCAGAAGTCAGAAGTCAAACTCTTGCGCTTACTTAGGTTTGAGACTTTTGTCATGTCCTAACTGCCCTGGCGACTGCTATAAGTGATTAACCGGACTTGATATAACGACTAACGACTAACGACTAACCACTTAAAAAAAAAATTACCCGGACTGACTATAATTTTCCTGGTAGAGATTAGGCGAGATCATATCAAAGCTATATCCGATTTTATTATGGAAACATCTGAATACACTCAGCTCAATCCATTTCTCCAGGCTCGTGAGTACTTTGAAGAAATTCTTAATTGGCTCTGTTCTGAAGAAGCATACCGTCTCACCTATTACCAGATAGAAGAAAACCTCTGGATCAATGGTATGGAACTGTTGCGGCAACTGCTACAAGGTTATCTGGATTGGCGGGGAGACAATCAGCCAGAAGCACTGTACCCAAGAAGGCAGGGTAGGTACTCTACCCAGGTCAATCCCCAGCCTGGAAGTGATTGGGGTATTGTCCAAAATAGGGATAATTTGTACTCGGATGCAAGAGGGGGAAGAGAGGGCATCAGGGGAGAAAGGGGAGGTAAACAATTGTCATCTTATCCCACCAGTAGGCAACCCAGCCTAAGGACTATCTTCGGAACAGTGAGACTGAATCGTTTTAATGCTAGTTCCCAGAGAAACTCACTTCCGGATAATTCCCCACTCAAGGTTTACCCACACGGGTACTGTCAGGTGAGCGGTATTCCTTTAGCATCAGAGGTGGACACCAGTTGCTCGGACCCCACTATCCTAGCCCAACCCCAGGCAAAAGCTGCTGAAGTTTCTCAGGAACAACAGGAAGGATTTTCCATAAGAGATATGGGAACTTGGTTTAGACGCCAGTGGTGGCTTAAGCACAATAGTTATCAATCCCTATGGCAGCCAAGGCGTTCTGTTCCCCGGTTGTTAATTAGTGGCACCATTGCCCTAGTGGGAACAGCAGCTTTCACGAGTTATTGGGTGGTTCAGAGTCTAATTCTTGAGAGTCTGGAGGATAATGCTGAATTGAAGGTCAAGATGGCGGGACATCAAATTGATGAATGGCTGGCGGCTCTGATGGCGAAGGTGGAAACGATTGCTAATAGTCCCCAAGTTCGGTCTTTGGACTGGGAGGTTGCTCAACCCTATCTGCAACTCGAGCAAGAACGATTGCCCGATTTTCATATGTTTGTCATGGCTAAGGGGAATGGCTCTTACTACACCAGTCGTGCAGGTTTTATTGAGGGGAAGAATCTTAGCGATCGCACTCACTTTCAACGAGCGATGCAAGGAGAAACCTTTGTGGATAATCCGGTAGTCTCTCGTTCTACTGGTATTCGCCAAGTCAATATTGCGGCTCCGATCTGGTCAGTTCCCCCCCAACAATGACACGGAAATTACTCCAAAAAAACTGA
>NZ_JAAHGN010000548.1:0-4927 GCF_010672485.1 Moorena sp. SIO2C4
TCAAGGCCGGGTTCCCCGGCCTTTGGTCGCGCCTTCAGGTCGCACCGCAAATCTTTGATTGGTTTGCAGGGAATTGACATGGTGAGCATTGACTACTGCCTGAAAAGATGAAAAAATAAAGGCTGTGAGCAGGAGGTTTATAGATGCTGTTAAAGTCAACCACTCGTCATGTCCGAATCTATACAGCAGAGGTAAAAAACAACGAACTAGTCGGGAGTGATAACGTTCTCACCTTAGACATTGACCCCGATAACGAATTCAATTGGAATGAAGACGCTCTACAGCAGGTTTACCGGAAGTTCGATGAGTTGGTTGAATCCTACAGCGGATTTGATTTAACCGAATACAACCTCCGTCGTATCGGTTCTGACCTAGAACACCTTGTGCGATCGCTTTTGCAAAATGGACAAATTAGCTACAATACGGAAAGCCGAGTGATTAATTACAGTATGGGATTGCCCCAAGTAGAACCTGAGAATTAGGCAGTAGGAGATAGGCTGACAAGCTACTTTCAAACCAAGTCACGACGGGAGCGAATAACTCAAGCGCCTGTCTGCCTTCATCCCCGGCCAAACTGTAGCTGGTTTACCAAAAAAATTGGGTTTAAAGCCCCGTCCTTATAGGAGACGAAACCTTAGATAGTGGAGCCTTATTACAAAAGACCGTTACCTTTTACGCATAACCTGCCGACTATAAAGGCTCCACTATCTTACGGTAACTTCAACGGACGGCTTTTTTTAGATATGCCTTGACAGTTTTCGTCTAGCACGTTAAGATAAATAAAAACATAATAAAAAAAACGATTAGTACTTTAGATAAACATAATCTTAAAATAAGTAGACAATGTAAAAAACCTGTTTTGAGATCATCATGTTGCATAATCAAATCTAGCGATTTGGAAGTCTATGAAAATCAAGATTAAAAAACATTGTTTGTCTAAATTTATTAAATAATTTAGGTACGGTGGGGTTAGAAGTTACCGTAATCAGAGGGTCGCCTTTAAGGGTTACAGGCTATGCATAAAAGAGGTGCGACCCGTGGCGAATTTAATTCGCCGACGGAAAGCGCACCTTTGGTTAAAACTTTTTTATTAAGGCGACCCTCTGATCAGGTTTCGTCTCCGGCACACCGAAACCTAGGTCATAGACTAAATACGCTTGGGTCGAGGAGACCTCTATTTTTCCTGGCTCCGGCCTGGTTAAACAAGTCACCTCGTTGTTCGCGTAGCGTGGCCAAAGGCCAAGCAAGAATCCCCGTCCTTCCAGGGCGGGGAGTGTCAATTGACGTTCTCATGCTTTTAATCAATCCCTTGCTTAGTGCAAAGAAGTAAGTCGTGGTAGCTTAAAAGACTAATCTTGTCTACAGAAAAAAAATTTAATCCTTGGAGTTATAAGCCTTGGTGGTGCCAACCCTGGTCAATCCTATTGACCGGAGGGGGCATCATCTTGAGTATCTGGGTAGTTTTCAAAACCCTCTGGATAACACTACTCGTTGCTATGCCAATTCTGCTTTGGTGGACGTACTTTTTGCTGATCTGGCCTGAGCTAATCAAGATTAGTGCTATGAGTGAGGGGAACCGGTCAATATTGCGCAATGATTAATACATAAAATTAATACATAAAACTTAATGGTTACCTTCCCCATAGACCATAGGGTAATCATTGCTGCCTAGAATGTTTCAGGGGAATTCATTCACTATTGACGTAAATCATTAACCAGCCCTTAAGTCAAGCGCTACAATCTGTAATCAATGGGCTGATTTTGGCACTTCCTTTGTTGGCACATAACTCCTTCAAAGAAAGCTGTGCTAATGTTAACCCGGTTCCATCAGGCTATCTTTAGCAGCAAAGAGTTTCATGGACAATCCGGCGGCAACGCTCCACTGCCCAAACCATCAATGTCAGGCTCCCAATCCCCAGACCAACAAGTTCTGCCAAAAATGTCGCACGCCGCTGCTCAGACGATACTTGTGGGCTATTGGGTCAGGCATAAAAGCCGCTCAACCGGGAGAAGTTATTGCTAAGCGCTACCTCCTGATTCATTCTCGTGTTCTTTTAGATACTCAACCAGCGGTACCGCCAGAGACCCCACTAGAGATTCCTCAAACCATAACCCCATACTTGAGACTGGTTTCCTATGGATTACACCTGCCTCAAGTGTATGGTCTGCTAACACCTCAGCCAAGGCATAACAAAGAGATTTGGTTACTCGAAGGAGTACCAATTCAGGCAACAGGGAACATTAATACTCAAGGACAACTGTCACCAGAACTCACTAGCGTCTGGAAAGATGCCTCACCAGTACGCCAACTCAACTGGCTGCAGCAATGGGCTTCACTGTGGCAACCTTTGAGCCGAGAAGGGGTAGCGTCTAGCTTACTGAAATCCGACCTGGTGCGGGTGGAAGGAGCCTTGCTAAGGTTGTTGGAATTGCAGCCTGATCAAACGCCAGCACCAACCTTAAAACAGCTGGGTCAGCTGTGGTCACAACTGCTTGAGGGGGCTTCCCCTGTTATTAGTGAGTTTTGCCAACAACTCTGTTCCCAGCTTACAAAAGGACAGATACAGACATCAGAGCAGCTGTTAGCATTACTGGCGAAAGGGTTGTTTGAATGCCGGTCATGGCAATCGAGAACCTATAAGACTCTCACTCGTACCGATACCGGTCCCGGTCGTAGCCACAATGAAGACGCTTGCTACCCTCCTAGTGGTAAGCTAATTAGCTCTTCAAGAGGTAAGGAAGCTTTGGCAATGGTTTGCGATGGCATTGGTGGACAAGCAGGTGGTGAAATTGCCTCCCAACTGGCGATTGACACTCTCCGACAACAGCTCAAACAACTGCCAGCTAAACTGAAGGTGTGGCACCCAACCACTCTAACCCTGGAATTGGAAAAAGCTGTCTGTGCTGCCAATGACTCCATTAGCCAACGCAATGATCATGAGAACCGATTTGATCGGCAGCGTATGGGAACAACCTTGGTCATGGCTAGAACCCATGCCCATGAAATATACATTACCCATGTCGGGGATAGCAGAATCTATTGGGTGAGTCGCCATGGTTGTCACCAAGTTACTCTAGATGATGATTTAGCGTCTCGAGAAGTGCGGCTTGGATATACCCTTTACCGACATGCTCTACAACAACCAACATCTGGTGCGCTAGTGCAAGCTTTAGGGATGGGTTCATCAACCACACTGCACCCGACTGTACAGCGCTTGGTGTTGGATGAAGATTGTTTGTTTCTGCTGTGTTCTGATGGTCTTAGTGACAATGACCGAGTCGAGCAGTACTGGGAAACTGAAATACTGCCTATTCTCGACGGTCAAATTGATTTGAAGAAAGCAGCAGAACGAATCATTGAGCTTGCTAATACCAAAAACGGGCACGACAATGTCACGGTGGCGTTGATTTACTGTCAAGTCACACCAAGCCAGCCTTCCTTGCCAATCCAACTATCACCGCCACGGATAGAATCCCTTCCCACTCTCGAGACCAACAAGACTCTAATGTTAAACGTTAAGAGTGATCAGCAACCCGCTTCTACTGATGAACAAAAAACAGCGTTGCTCACACTTAACCTCATGGAAGAGGGGGACGCCTCTGGTGACCAAAATCCTAATTATTCAGCTTCAACCTTTCCTGAGAAGACTGGGAGACTTTTGTTGGGCATATTCGTGCTGTTGGTGTTAGGGGGGGTAGTCGTTTATCTGTTGAGTCCAGTGTTGAGTCCAAAGGCGAGTGGACAGATAAATCGCTTCCTGAGTGGGGTTTTTAGTCTCGGTAAGGGGCAACAAATAACCCGTTCTAAAACCCCTACACAGATTCCAGTAACTAAAGCTCCTCCAGAACAAACCCCTGACTCCGGGACCGACCCTAAGCCAGCTGCCTTAATTAAAAACCAAGATATTATTAGAACAGTGGGTCCTGTACAACTTTTGGTTAAACCTGAAAAGCAATCAATCCTTGGGAGATTTACTGCTGGTAGTGTTTTGCAGGTGATTGCCAGAAAAAGGTATCCTCAGGAAGAGACTTGGTGGATTAGATTAAGAGTTTGCTCACCTGGAACCAACAAAACTGATATTCCATCGGATATTCCATCGGATCAAATGGCTAGCCCTCCCAAAGTTGGCTCATCCTCAGTACCGTTAAACTCTAAGCAGACTAAACCCTCTGCTACCTTGGTGTCACAGGGACAGGAAGGGTGGATAAGAGAAAAGGATATTTTACCTATGATGGATCGTAATTTTACACCAACCTCTTCCCAAACGAGTCAATGTCAGAAAAAGACGCCTCCGTCTAGTTCCCCTAGACCTACTCAATCTCCCTAAGTCTCCAGAAAGTAGTGATTAGCTTATCGCTTTTAAGTTAATGCTCACCAAAGCTTTCTGACTAACCACTCAACTCCTCAACTAAGAACTGGAAACTAATGATGTCCTACTAATGACCAATGCCTCATTATTGATAGCGCCAATACCACCCAAGACTCGATAGAGTGATCAAAACATCGGTATATTCCCTATAATGATGAACCTTTAATGTCTGGTATCGAAAATCCTTGCCTCAGTTTAGCGATCGCTCGTCTATCTGCCGCTGGCAGAGAAAACTTGGCTATCTGGGTGCTGAAAGCTCCTTACCCAGGGGGAATGGTTCATCATGATTCTACTTGGTCTGAATACATGACTCAGTCCTGGCTGGCTTGGCAGGAAATGTTTTCCCCATTTTCAAACCATGTGCCGATTAGTGGTCATCACAACCAGTATCCCACCACTTTGCCCTCAGAGAATCAAAACGGTGCTAAAGGTCCGGAGATTAGCTACAGTGGTCGTTTGATGCAAGGTTTGGGCATTGACCTCTGGCAGTGGCTGTTTCAAGGCTCAATTCGCAATGCCCTCGAACGAAGTCAAGGCATTGCCTTGGGACAAAATAA
>NZ_JAAHGN010000549.1:0-4920 GCF_010672485.1 Moorena sp. SIO2C4
GGAAGTTCAGCGGATTTCTAAGCCTGGAGGAATTATTGCTATCTGGGGATACTGGTATTTTAATTTGCTCCGAGAAGAAGAACATTTGAAGCAAATGTTGAGAGATTTTTTTACTACTGTCTTTGACTGACCTATGTGTCGATTGACAAAAGCATCGGTAGATGGTAGTGTTTGTGATGCGGAAAGAATAGGGTCAGATTTCAGCAACGACTGAGTATTTGCTCTATTTTTTTGATCCTGGATATCCAAATTCTGCATAGTAAACTAATTTGTGAATTAAGCAGCGAAGGTGGGGGTCACTTTTGAGGGCTGTGACCCCCTAAGTTGGTAAATCTATAGATACACAAAGCCCGGATGTATAACTAAAGCGATTTAGACCTAAAGCAATTTAGTTCTAAATATACACTATGAAAACCTAGGATACTACAACCTAGAGGTATTGCTAGATTGGTTCTAGATACACAACTTTATACAGCCGGGTTTAGTTATGACAACCCTACTGATCAGATTTTTACCAAAAAATTTGGGTCATTAGCCCCGTCCTTCCAGGACGGCTTTGTGCTAAGATAAAGACATAACAAAAAAATAGTATTCTAGATGAACATGATCTTAAATAAGTAGACAGTGTAAAAAACCTGTTTTGAGATAATCAGGTTGCACAATCAAGTCTAACGATTTGGAAGTCTATGAAAGTCTAAGATCCCTAAGAAAATGTTTATCTTAATATGTTAATTATTTTAGGTACGGTGGGGCACACCGAAACCTAGGTTATAAACCAAATACGCTTGGGTCGAGGCGACCTCTATTTTTCCTGGCTCCGGCCTGGTTAAATAAGTCACCCCATTGTTCGCGCAGCGTGGCCTACGGCCAAGCAAGAATCCCCGTCCTTTCAGGGCGGGGAGTGTCATAGTCTACTCTGCCTCGACTTTGGCACGGTACTCCTCAGGAGAAAGGACACCCTCCAGTGGGTTATCAGGGTCATTCAGCCGCACTTTAATTAACCAACCTTCACCATAGGGGTCTTCGGCAATCTGTTCAGGAGCCTCAATCATCTCCTCATTTCGTTCTACCACCGTACCCGATAGCGGTGAATATAGATCCGAAACTGCCTTGACAGATTCAATGGTACCAAAGTTTTTGTCATTTTCCTTGTTACCCTTCTCAATGGTGTCGTCAATGTCTGGGAGTTCCAGAAGAACTAAGTCACCCAGTTGGTCAATGGCAAAGGCGGTAATACCAATAGTGGCAATTTCGCCATCAAGCCGGACATATTCGTGGCTATCAAGGTATTTGAGGTCATCAGGATATTCAAAGGCCATGTCAACTCCAAAATCAGCAGCAATGCTAATTATCCTTCCTCATTTGTCTTTCGTCCAGCAGCTCTTTGACCACTGACCGTTGACTATTGACAGGGAACCGTAAGAAGTAGTAATGCACTCATGGTTAACTTATACCTACCTAAATCGTTAAAATACCATTACTAAAATATCACCACTAATTGGCAATCTATGGTATTATTCCTTTTATTCCGTCAAAAGGAATAATTTTAACCAAGACTGGCTATTGCTTTGCCTGTTTATGCCACAAATCACTAATAAATTAAAATCAAAATACATGATGTCAGATAGGAGCTGCTCCGATCTGGAAGTTCAGTAGGCAAGCATTTCTAGAGTTTCTCGTAAGTAACGACGTACGCGGCTATCAAGACTATAGTCCTGAAATTGTTCACCCAAGGGATGTTCCATTTGCCAGCGTTGAAATCCTGAACTAGCTGCTATGGCTTGTTTGAGACTGTCCCAAACTTGAGTGTCGTGATCTAATTGTCCGGATTCGGATTTAACGAAGCTTGCCATATGCACCTTACCAAAATTTAATACAGATGAATCTAGTTGGGTAATGCTTAAGTGGTGACATACTCCCACACTTAATCAAAGATTACAGTGTGGGCTTCTTACCAACTCCACCTAACGGTTTGGATACTCGGTAAGCTTTATTAACGACACGGGATGCCCCTCCGCGCCGGAACAATACAATAATCCGGAACAATACAATAAGTTCTATTTTTTAGGCACGTAGGTGGCGGTTAGCTCTTAATTTATTTTACCTACTACATCTAGTATAGACGATATTCAATTGTAATTGTTTCCTTATTCCATGCAATAAGAGCGCAAAATTAATCCCACATCTCAATGCGCATTGAGATGTGGGATTAATTTTGCTAGAAGCTAAATAACCTTTAACCTTCAACCTTAAACAAAACAACCTTCCCAGCAAGGGACCCCTGGGTAAGAACACCCCTCAGCCCTACTTCAGGGAGAGAGTCCGTCGCTTGGTTACCATCTGATAGGTTTCAATGATATCTTTTTCCGTCCAGTCGTTGAATTTATCAACACCCATACCACATTCGTAGCCAGCATTGACTTCCTTGACATCATCCTTAACACGCTTGAGGGAATCCAAAACTCCTTCGTAGATAACTTTGCCACCACGCCGCACTCGTAAACGGCAATTGCGCACGGCTTTGCCTGAGAGTACATAGCAACCCGCCACGGCACCACGACCCACTGGGAAGACAGCTCGAACTTCTACTTCACCCAATGGTTCTTCTACCTCTTCTGGCTCTAACAGACCTTCCATCGCACCTTGAACATCATCCAGGAGTTTGTAGATGATGTTGTATTCCCGCACATCTACCCCTTCCTGTTCAGCTGCTGGTCGAGCACCAGGAGCTAAGGTAGTGTTAAAGCCAACAATAACTGCACCACTAGCAGCCGCTAAGTCCACATCCGTTTCGGTGACTTCCCCAGGGGCAGCCAGTAGAACTCGAATTTGCACTTCACTTTGGGGCAGCTGTTCGAGGGATCCCAGAATAGCTTCCACCGAGCCTTGAACGTCTGCCTTCAAAATCAAGTTGAGTTCTTTGAGTTCACCTTCTTGAGCCTGGGCTGATAATTCAGTGAGGGTAACTCGCCGTGATTTCATGCGAGTTTGCAGGCGAGATTGACGTTGCTGTTGAGCTCTTTCACCAGCAACTGCCCGGGCTTCTTTTTCGCTCTCAAAGACTTCAAACTCATCACCAGCAGCTGGAACATCACTCAAGCCAAGGACTTCCACAGCAAACGAGGGAGTCGCTTGTGCGACTCGCTGTCCTCGGTCATCAAGCATGGCTCTGACCTTACCGAAAACTGAACCAACAACCAGGCTATCACCGATCCGCAAAGTACCGTTTTGCACTAAGAAGGTGGCAACAGGACCTCTGGCTTTATCTAGGTGAGCTTCAATCACCGTACCTTTTGCTGGTCGATCCGGATTAGCAGAGAGTTCTTCTAGCTCTGAGACCAATAGAATCATCTCCAGCAGTGAATCCAAGTTTTCCCTTTGGATAGCACTCACTGGTACCATGATCGTTTCACCACCCCATTCTTCTGGAACCAAGCCCCGTTCTGATAATTCTTGCTTAACCCGATCAGGTTGAGATCCGGCTTTATCAATTTTGTTAATAGCAACTACCATGGGAACTTCAGCAGCTCTAGCATGACTAATGGCTTCAAGGGTCTGAGGTTGCACCCCATCATCAGCGGCTACTACTAGCACAGCGATATCAGTTACTTTTGTTCCCCTTGCCCGCATGGCTGTAAAGGCTTCGTGACCGGGGGTGTCTAGGAAGACAACCTGTTGAATTTTATCCTCATGCTCAACATCTACGTGGTATGCGCCAATATGCTGGGTAATTCCACCGGCTTCTCCTTGAGCCACTTTTGCTTCACGAATGGCATCGAGTAGAGTCGTTTTACCGTGGTCAACATGACCCATAATTGTCACCACAGGTGGACGCCGCTCGAGGTTTTCCAGGTCTTGGACATCCAGCATTTCCACCTTAGTCGCAGCAGAGGCTTCTTCTTCCATCTCGACCTTGACTCCCACTTCCTCAGCTACCATTGTGGCAGTAGGAACATCCAAAGTCTGGGTAACACTCACAGCTATGCCTTTGAAGAAGAGCATTTTAACAATGTCAGTTTCTGCAATAGCCAGTTCATTAGCCAGGTCTCTAATGGTGAGTGAGTCTCTCAAAACAATTTGTTCTGGGCGTTTGGGCTGACTTTTCTGTGTACGACGGCGATCGCGATGATCGGACTTGTTGCTACTACTGGTTTTAGCAGGCTTCTTCTTGTGGCTAACACTCGCAGTATTTGCTTGGCTTTGCTGTTTTTGCAGAGACTTTGGTTTGGGAGGACGAGCCAGAGAAAGACTAACTGAAAATGAACCATCGATTTTGTTATCGATTTGATCTGATCCTGTTTCGAGATCATCTTCATCATCCAGAATCATTTTAGGTCGCCGCTTGAGTTTGGCGGATTTAGCCTTCTGGGCTTTGTCTTCGTCTTCTCCATTTTCTGCCTCCCACTCTTTCTTCTTAGCAGGTCGGGGGACAGATGGTCGCCGGAGCTTGACCTCCTTGAGCAGTTCCTCGGATTCATTGACTAAGGTGTTGGTGTCTTGATCAGAGACATCATCTGTCAGACCCGTTGAGTCAGCATCAATTGCTGAATTTTCTTTCTCAAGACCTGGTTTGCTCCTTTTTGGAGGTCGCTGGAGTTCAGGAACGGGTGGTCTTGGTGAACTAGAACGCTTTGGTGGTGATGTTTCCGAGGGCGTTGACTGTTTATTGATAACAGGGGATTTGTTAGGAGTTGGACTCTTTACTGACTTTGAACCGGAAGAACCCTTTTGGTTTGATTTTATCGGTCGCTCAACCTTAGCAGGCTGAGTTTTTGGTTGTGATACTCTTACAGGGGGTCCAGTTAATTTGGGTTTTTGTGTACTCTCCTGTGAAATGTTCTGGACTGGTTTAGTGGCTAGTTCTGGTTTAGTGGCTGGTTCTGGTTTAGCGGCTAGTTCTGGTTTAGCGGCTAGTTCTGG
>NZ_JAAHGN010000055.1:0-15439 GCF_010672485.1 Moorena sp. SIO2C4
TCACCTGGTTGATAAGCAGGGGAAATAGACCGTTTCCAAGATGGAATATAAAACCAGTCAGTAATATCCGGCTTTTTACCTATATCTTTTGACGCGATTGCTCCTGGGGATGTTGAAGGGGCAGTTATTCCCATTAAACTATCCTCTGGACTCACCCAATAACGTTGCCTTTGAAAAGGATAAGTCGGTAAGGGAATGCGGTGACGAGCAAAGTCTTGGTCAAAACCGAGCCAATTGACTGGCACACCATGCAAATATAGTTCTGCCAAACTGGTTAATATTTGTTGCCAATCTTCTTGTCCAGGACGCAGACTAGGTAACCATAACCCTTGATGTTCTGGGAGACACTGACGACCCATTCCTAATAAAATTGGTTTGGCTCCAATCTCTACCAATACATCTATCCCTTGCTGTGCAATGGTTGACATACTAGCCATAAATTGCACAGGCTGCCGGAGATGATCGCACCAATATTTGCTAGTGGTTATTTCTTCTGTGGCTAGTTCTCCGGTAACATTACTGATTAGTTTTAACTGTGGTAGATTAAACCGCACCTGTGCCACCACCTGCTCAAATTCTCCCAATATCGGTTCCATCAAAGGAGAGTGGAAAGCATGGGAAACAGTTAATTTCTTGGTTTTGACTCCCTTTGCGGCAAGATTGCGCTCAATGGTGTTAATCGCGGCTCTTTCTCCCGAAATTACCACACTCTGGGGTCCATTAATCGCAGCAACAGACACATCCCGGCCATAGGGTTTAATTGCTTCTGCTGCTTCTGCAACTGAAGCTAACAACGCTAGCATTTCTCCGTCTTGGGGTAAGGATTGCATCAACCTACCCCGTTGGGCAATTAGTTTCAGTCCGTCTTCTAGGCTAAAAACCCCAGCAACACAAGCCGCCACATACTCCCCAATGCTATGACCCATTACTACATCCGGTTCGATACCCCAGGATTTCCACAACCCGGCCAGGGCATATTCAATGGCAAAGATGGCAGGTTGGGTATAGCTTGTTTGGTGAATGGGTGAGTCAGGTTCTGTTCCCTGTTCCCTGTTATCTAAATCCGGGTAGAGAACTTCTAACAAGGGAATATCTAAGTAGGAACGGAGGATGCGATCGCATTCGTCTAAAGTTTTGCGGAAAGTGGGCTGAGTTTCGTAGAGTTGACGACCCATACCAATATACTGAGAACCTTGTCCGGTAAACACAAAGGCAATCTGCTTGGTAGAGTCTGCTTTGAGGGAGTGAATTGTTGGGGGTTCGGAACTATCGTTGATATCAACAGGCTTTCCAAACCTTTGCAACTGCTCGAGAAGGTCTTGAGTGGAGCCAGCAATAACAGCCAAACGATGGTTAAAATGCTGACGTCCACCATTGGCAGTAAAACAGATATCACCAATCTCTGCCTTTGGATCGGACTCCAGATAAGTTATATAATTCTGTACCGACTCTGCCACAGCCTGCTCTGTTTGCCCTGATAGAGTCAAAATATGCAGAGAACGTTCACTTTTGACTTTTGCATCACCCCCGTCGATCCCCCTCCCGTCCCCCTTAGCAAGGGGGACGCCATGGGATGCTTCGCTTATGCCCCCCTTATTAAGGCCATGGGATGCTTCGTTTATGTCCCCCTTATTAAGGGGGAAGCCATGGGATGCTTCGCTTATGCCCCCCTTATTAAGGGGGGTTAGGGGGGATCCACTTTCAACTTGTTTCGGGGCTTCCTCTAGAACAACATGGACATTGGTTCCGCCCATACCGAAAGAACTGACTCCAGCACGAAGAGGCGTGACCTTTGGTTCCCATGGGGTGAGGGCTGTATTAACGTAAAAGGGACTATTGGGGAAATCTATGTTGGGATTGGGTTCTTTAAAGTGCAAGCTTGGCGGGATGGCTTTATTGTGGAGTGCCAGCACTGTTTTAATTAGACCTGCTATCCCTGCTGTGACATCGAGATGCCCGATATTAGTTTTAACCGATCCAATCGCGCAAAAATTATTGTCTTGGCTGTTCGTACTTTGTCGAAACGCTTTTGTCAGTGCTGCAATCTCAATTGGATCTCCCAGGGGTGTCCCAGTTCCATGGGTTTCCACATAACTCACCGTCCTAGGATCTATGTTAGCCATAGCCAGTGCTTCGGAAATGGCTGCTATCTGTCCTTCTATACTAGGAGCTGTGTAGCTAACTTTAACCGCCCCATCATTATTAATTGCTGACCCTTTGATGGTGGCATATACATGGTCTCCATCAGCGATCGCTTCCTCTAATCGCTTCAATACAACTATGCCAACTCCACTACCAAATAAAGTTCCTTGACCTTCAGCATCAAAAGCACGACAGTGACCATCGGGAGACAACATCATGCCTTCTTGGTATAAATAACCAGTCTTTTGAGGAACGAAGATCGAAACCCCCCCAGCTAGTGCTAAGTCAGATTCACCACTGCGTAAACTCTGACAAGCTAAGTGAACCGCAACTAGTGAGGTGGAACAGGCAGTTTGAACATTAAGACTAGGCCCTTTTAGGTTCAATTTGTAGGAGACCCGCATGGGTAAGTAATCTCCCCCATTGCCTAGGTCGGTATGGACATCTTTAGTGCCCCTAAATAGACAATGGGTAAGCAAAGGACTTGTCCGAGAAGATCCTAAGCTATGAGATATATTGTTAATTAGATAGGTGCTGGGACTCGAACCCCCATAAACTCCCACCGCACCTGGATAATTTCCAGGATTATAGCCAGCATTTTCCAGTGCTTCCCAAGCACATTCCAGGAAAAGCCGATGTTGGGGGTCCATTAGTTCAGCTTCTTTATCGCTGTAGCCGAAGAACTCAGCATCAAATAGGTCAATATCTGGCAAGATAGGACTGGCTTTAACATAATTGGGGTGTTCGATCCAGTTTGGATCTTCTAGCTCAATTTCGCGATCGCTAAAGAAAGAAATTGATTCTACCCCATCTCGTAAATTGTTCCAGAAAGCATCGGTATTGTTTGCCCCAGGAAACCGACAAGACATACCAACTATGGCGATATCAGACCCATGCCCGATGGATTTCTTTCTTTTATGGTACTGTTTAGCGGCTGTTTTTCCTCCCTTATCTTGCTCCAAGTGTTGAGCTAGAGTAGCGATGGTTGGGTGTTCAAACAGTGTTGTTACAGGTAGATGAATTGCAAAGATTTTGCTCAGGTTTTTGTGAACCCGGATCAGCAGTAAAGAATTACCACCTAAATCAAAGAAATTATCATTAATTCCTACTTCTTCTAACTGAAGTACTTCTTGCCAAATCTGAGCAATACGTTTCTCTGTATCCGATTGGGATTTGACTAAAGGTACTGCTAATTCTGGGCGAGAATGGTCTAGACTTGGTAGTTGGCGACGATCCAACTTACCCATCGGTGTCATGGGAATTTTATCAATTACCACAAACACCGATGGAATCATATGAGGAGGTAAATGGTCTTGTAAATGATGACGTAACCTTAATTTTATCTGCCTAATCTCCTGGGCTTCAGTGCTTTGTTTCTGAGGTACGAAATAGGCGATCAGTTTCTTTTCTGCTTCTTCTTTGCCTTGAATAATAACTACACAGCTTTTTATTTCAGGATGTTCTAATAAGGTGTTTTCAATCCCAGCTAAAGATACATTATATCCCCGCAGATTGACCATATAATTACAACGACCCCTAATTTCTAGTTTGCCGTTGGGTAAAATAGCTGCTAAATCTCCTGTTCTAAAAAAGCGATTGCCGTTAATGTCAACAAAACTGTCAGCAGTCAGCTTGGGTTTATTCAAATATTCTCGAAACATACAGGGACTACGGATATACATCTCCCCTTCATTTCCTGGAGTAACTTGCTGCCCATTCTCATCCAATAAAATAATTTCATCGTCCTCAAAAGGAATCCCAACAGCACAGAATCCTGATGGTAAATCTTCGCTTTCTCGCAGGTTATCAATAGCAACGGTAAAACATTCATTTATCCCATAATAATTGAATAAGCGAGCAGATGGGAGTCTATCTATCAATTGATATTTTAGTTGTTGTGTTAGTGCTTCTCCGGTTACCCAAGCAACTTCCAACCCTGATAATTGTGCAGTAATAGTTTCGATTTCAACTGTATTCAAAATACTTTGTATTAAGGAAGGAGATATGGTGATTTCCTTGATTTTATTTTGAGATATGAAGTCTAAAAATAGCTGATGATCGTAAATTATTTCATCAGGAACAATATATATAGTTGCACCTTTAATCCAAGGTCTATATATTTCCCATTGAAATAATACATATGCTATAGGATATCCTGATTTACTGAGACTTACTTGCTCTCGCCTCAATTCCCCAGTAACAATTGCCTGATGGGTTAATATTACGCCTTTTGGTTCTCCTGTACTTCCCGATGTGTAGATAATATTGGCTATATTTTTAGGGTCTATGGATGGTAATTTTTGTTCTGGGTTTAGGGGAAAGTTCCAGTTATCTTCTCTATCTATAGGTAAAATTTGTAGAGGGTTTTTACTACTTAATCTTTGGTAATATTGGCTCTTGCTAATAATTAAACTAGGTTTAGCATCTGCCACTATTTTGGCAAGCAAAGCATCAGGATATTTTAATTCTAGGGGCATAAAAGCCCCACCAGCTTTTAGGATAGCGATACAAGCAATAATATAGTCTTGAGATTTTTCCAGTAAAACTCCAACAGGTTGATTTGAAGTGACTCCTTGTTTTTGAAGGTAACCCGCTAAGTTATCTGTCAACTGGTCTAGTTTTTGATAGGTAATTGAATTTGTACGATCTACGATTGCAATTTCCTCTGGCGTTTTTTGTGCTTGTAATTTAAATAAATTAGGTAAGCTGATAAAATTTTGTTTTGCATAAATTAAGTCTTTGTCAATTATCATTTCTGATGTTATAGCGGTTTTCACTTTAATTCAATCCAATATGAGTGGGATGGGCATCCCTGCCCGTCAGAATTTTATCACATGAAATTACATGATTTTGTATTCCATTCAACTTAAAAGCGCTATATATTATTGTCGAAAATTTATATACAAACTTTCTGTCTCTACGCGAGACCAAAAAAGGTTGTAATTAACCCACCATTATAGGCTTATTTATAGCAATTCTACGACTTGTGAGGTACAAATATCTGAGGTGCGACCCGTGGCGAATTTAATTCTTAATGGGTCAAGCGCACCTAAGGTTTTAGGGAGCAGGGAGCAGGGAGCAGGTAAGAGAGAAGAGGCAAGAGCCAATAGTCAAACAATTCTGTGTACCTCATGAGTCCTAGAAACGCTATATCTAATTAACTAAGTATTAAAGTATTTTGCTACAGGATGATGAGCAACAAACGCCGTGGTAGACTGTTCCGGTAGTAGATGCTCGCTTTCATTCATATACACATCGATGCGAGAGGTATCGAGTAAATCCATTTGTTTGAATTGATCTGCCATATTAGGACAAGCAGGATAACCGAAACTATAACGAGATCCTCGATAACGTTGGCGCATTATATCGGTTATATTATCGGGTTCTTCCGCCCCAAATCCTAACTCCTTACGGATTCTAGCGTGCAGCCAGTCCGCTATAGCGTCTGCCATCTGCATCGCCACACCATGATAATAGTGGTAGTCAAGATAACTATCCGCTTCAAATAGCTTCTGTGCATGTGTGGTTCCTATTTCACCTGCTGTTACAATTTGCATGGGGAAGACATCAATTTGACCTGATTCTTTAGTGGCATAGAAATCCGCAATACAAAGACGTTTTCCGACCCGTTGACGGGGGAATTCAAAGCTTGTTAGTAGTTTATTGTGATCTTGTGGATCGTAGACATACACTGTATTCCCTTCCGCGTTACAAGGGAAATAGCCATAAATTGCTGCCGGATGTATTAGGTCATCGGCAATAACTTTCTCTTTCCATTCTTCTAAAATTCCATAAGCTTTTGTGGATAAAAACTCATTATAATCTTGTTGTGATTGATCTTTTAGCTTACGGAATCGCCACCGTCCGACGTATAAAAGCTGTACATCTACATAAGGGTAAATGTCTTCAATTGATATGTCTCCATCTTTTAATACTTGAGTTCCCCAAAAAGGAGGAGTAGGGCGTTCTACATCTAAAGTTACTACATGGGAACGCTTAGTATCAATGACCACAGATTTTTTTGCCGATGATTCTTTTGCCAAAGATTCTTCAGTATAAACAAATGAGTCATTCATATAAAGTTTATATTGATTGGCTTCTGCAAATGGCATTTGCCCCATCTCTTCTAAGGTTAGTGGGGGGGGAGGTGAAGTTTCTTCATCTAAAAATCCTTTCAGGTCGTCCCAATTATCTTCAGCTTTTGCTGCCATTAGTTTATCCATAAAATGCCAATCAACAAAAGCATTTTTACCATATACAACTTGACCTTTATAGGTAGTTTTGCAATCCTTTTCCACAAATTTAGGAGTTAATGCAGCGCCACCTAAGATAACAGGAACGGTAATGCCTTTTTGATTAAAAATTTCCAAATTATCTTTCATAACTGCCATAGTCTTGATCAACAAGCCACTCATGGCAATGCAGTCTGGTTGATGTTCTTCGTAGGCTTTGAGAATGTTGTCAACTGGTTGGTTAATGCCTAAATTAATTACCTTGTAACCATTGCTAGAAAGGATAATATCAACTAGATTTTTACCAAGATCGTGAAGGTCACCTTCTACCGTCGCAATCAGACATTTACCCTGAGTAATATCGTCAGCTTCTTCCTTATCCATATGGGTTTCTAAATACGCTACCGCCGTTTTTTTAGTCTCCGCCGATTTTATAACGGACGGTAACGGAATTTCTCTTGAACCATATAATTCGCCGACAGTCCTCATAGCCTGTAAGAGGCAAGTGTTAATAATCTGTCGGGGTGAATAGTCTTTTAAAGCTTCCTCTAAAGCTTCCTCTAAACCAATCGATTCGCTATCAATAATATGTTGTTTGAGACGTTCTAAAACGATTTTGTTCATTGTTAGTTGTGGGAGATCGACACCCATTGATAAAATAGCTAAAGTTTTTATGGCTAAATCAATAGTGATTTGGTTGATACCCTTCAGTATACAAAGCTAGCCATGTTGCAATTTGCCTATTGTATGTACATCGGTATATTCCAGCATGTCAGTCAACAACACAAATTACAAATTATTATTTAGCAAACAGAATATATATAAAGTTTTCCATAACTTACTAGAATAAGTCTAGGAGATTGATGTAAATTTTTGTAAAGCAGCATTTCTACCGGCGATTCTACCAAACACCAGGCATTCAGTTAAAGAAGAACCCCCTAGGCGAGAGGCACCATGAATACCTCCTGTCACTTCTCCTGCAGCATACAAGCCTTTTATGGGCTGGCCATTATTATCAATAACTTGAGCTTTAGCGTTGATGGTAACGCCTCCCATAGTGTAATGTACCTTAGGCCACAATCGCATAGCATAATATGGAGCATGGAGAGGTTTTGCCTCTAATGGAATAGGCTTTTGCCAACTCTCATCTTTCTTATTCTCGACATACTTGTTGTAGCGATCGAGAGTTTCTTTTAAAGCGTGATAAGGCAGAGAATATGCTGCAGCAAGTTCCTCCAAGTATTCAAACTTTTTCACAATATTCCTGCTTAAGTACCGATCCATACTGTGACCAGAAATGTTCATGCCTTCCAAATCAGCAATACCAATGCTGGGTTGACCAATGTCTAAAATTGAATCTGCTCTAATTTTTCTGTCCGCTAATTCATTAAAAAATCGCTTTCCTGTTAAGGGATGAACCACTATCCCATAGGGAAAAACTGTATAAAAAAATTCGGTAGCAATTTTATCACGTTTCTCGTCAGGAGAACTCCAAGGTGATAACTGAATATATTCTAAATGCACAGAACTAGCACCAATCTTGATCGCCTCTAGCATTCCTTCTGCTGTAGTATCCAAACGATTAGTATTACCTACGGTGCTGGTTAGACGAGCATCATGAAGGATTCGGAAAGCAACATCTCCGCCAAAACCACCAGTAGCTAAAACGACACCGGTATTTGCATAGACTGCTCTGGCTTGGTTTTCCTTTTTGTCATAAACTTCAATCTCTCGAACATCCTTTCCGAACTTTGTGAGGCAAATATTGGTTTTGATATCAATGCCCAACTCCTTTACCTTTGAAAGAAGAGGTTTCACAATTGCTGTTCCAGAAAAATTGTGTAGCAGATGGATACGAGGAACAGAATGGCCGCCAAAGATTATGGGCTTATCTCTAAATTTGACAGCTAAATATTCAGTAAGCCACTCTAGTACAGAATTAGACTGTTGAGCAACTATCTTAGCCAGAGATGCATCATTCATATTCAAGCCAGCTCTCAACATATCCTCATACATGAGTTCCCAAGAATCTAGAATACCGTATTGTTTCTGAAAATCAGTCCCCGCAAGCGCCACCCCTCCATCACTCATGATGGAATTTCCGCCACAGCTGCTGCGTTTTTCCAGAACAACTACCGATGCACCAGCATTTTTGGCTTCAACCGCAGCCGCTAGTCCAGCAACTCCACTACCAACAACTACCACGTCTGCCTCTGTATCCCAATTAGAGAAAGTAGACTTATCCATCACTTCACTGCTATTGTTAATCTGCTGTTATAGCAGTCGCCAGGGCAGTTAGGACATAACAAAAGTCTCAAAGCTAAGTAAGCGCAATAGTTTTACTTCTGACTTCTGACTTCTGACTTCTGACTTCTGACTTCTGCTATAACCTCTCCCTTTAAGAATCATTTTACCATAGGCAGGACAGATAAATATGAAAGCGCCTAAACGGCTCGGTTTAAGTCCCTGCTTAAAATACAGGGGTTTTCACCATCGTTTCTCGGTAATTTTATATGGATTAGCTATTTTTTGAGCAGCTGTTTTTTTTTCGATATGATAGCCTTGAACTAATTTATAATCAATTTATGTAATTGTGCCGAAACAAAATTCTTTTAAACAAATTCCTTCGCCAACTTTTTGGTCGTCTATTTCTAGAATAGCGGGTCTGTATTCCAAGCATAGCTTACTTTCCATAGTCGATGGTTGATTTCGCAGGATACTCGACCAATTGGCAAAAGCATTATTGTCGAATTTCAAGTGATATATTTTGTCTTGAATGCGGCCATGGGCACTTGTTTTGCGATGGTAAGAATCTTCTCCGTTTAACAATATTTCTTTTTCTGTTTGGGAGGTGTTGAGGAGCTTGAAATAATTGTATTTTTCTTCGCCAAATGTGGCTTCAGCACTCCAAATGATTCCGTAATCAGGGAAAAAGGCATGAACAAAGTGGTAGCCCCAAAACTTGGGGTAATCTCCATCATAAATTTTGCAATAACCTATAGCTTTTTGAGTGCGATCGCCTGTGTTCACAGTGCACAGGAGTTTTGGTTGGTGAATGACGGCGCGATGATTTTTTTCAGCGGGAACCGCCCAAGTGAATTCGGCGGCAACTTGGAATTGAATTTCTATATTAGCTTCTGGCAAACAAATGGTTCCGGTTCCATCGTTGTTTTTGATAGAGATGTGTTGATCTGAGCGTTGGTGTTCGGAGGTATTGATAAGTTCCAGGGAGTAGCCCTTGGTGTCGCTCCACCAGGCTGAATAATGCTCGATTGTTCCTGTTTTGAAATATCTTAGAGCAAGTAGAGAACCATCTTCGAGAAAGAAATGGTATTGTTCACTATAGACAGAGGTTACAGAGCAGAAATATGTATCAGGTACTTGGTGAATTTTTGGAACACAAGGTTTTTTTGCAAGGATGGAGGAGCCACCAATCTTCCCGCTTTGAAACAAGTCGCTAATGGTTTGATAAAATTGACGACGGTGTTCATAAACGTTTTCACCGAATAGTTTGATTGATTCTTCTTTTGATTGGAGGAATTTTTGATAGCGTTCTTTTACCCAACCTTTCCATCCTGTTGTTAAATCGATGAAACAAATGTCAGCAAATCCTACACGCTCGAGGTGATTGCGGTAGGTTTCGCGGGTTGGTAAATAAGAGGATTGAACTACTTCTTCTAGAGTGGTTTTAACGTCTGGTGTCAGAGGGCCATTAGCCACGTAGTCTTCGATATAGATCAGGCCGTTGTCCTTCAAAGAGCGAAAACAAATTTCCAGTATTTTATCGCGGTTTTCAATGTGTAAAAATGATAAAAAAGAAATGATGCTGTCAAATGAGCTTGGTAACAGGGCGTCAATGACTTGGGGACTTAGAATATTGCCTGTGAGGTATTGGATGCGTTTGTCAAGTCCCACTCGTTGGGTGAGTTCTTGGGCAATTTCGTTAAAATTATTTCTTAATTCCACACATTGGATGTGACATCCCGTTTTATAACTAATGTATCGAGCAGGCCCACCAACACCGCTGCCAATGTCCAAAACTCGCGAGTTGGGGGATAGTGCCAAACGGTTGATAGCGCGATCGCAAGCTTTGGTGCCAAAGTAGTGGTATTGGTCTAGGTGATCCAATTCTAGCAAATCTTCAATTTGCAAAGGACCTGTGGCTTTTCCTTTTTGTTTCAGTGCTTGGCGAATACTATGGATGCGCCAATCGTAAATCAAAGCTTCATCTTTTGAGAGAGGATATTCTTTTTCTGGTTGTGATAGTGTCATGGTTATTCCAAGGTAATTTCGTGTTTAAAAAGTCAACAATCCTGGTTATGTGGGAAGGATTTCGGATCAAGCATTTCGGATGGAGTACAGAAAAATGGCTCTAGGGAACCTAGTATGCAGAAAAACGCGCTTATTGCCCAGTAAGTATGAGCCCACTAAGTATGATTGGGCAGGTTATTTCTGAAAAATCCTTATCTGAACAACTAAAACTCCCGCCCAATCAAGATTAGATTAATTATTTACTGACAGTTTTACATCCCCAATCCGGTAGAGCCAGAAAACCCTTACAAGCTCCAACTTTAATTAACAGTTCTACCTTTTTCCGGACTGGTTTAGGTACTTTGGGTATGTACCAGTTTTTCGGGCTCTTTTTTAGGTGTTACTGAATCTTTGAATGAATAGGAGTAGAGTGGGCATCCTGCCCGCCCGAAAATATATTGAAACTGGATTGAAACTGGCAAGATGCCAGTTCCACCAAGATGCCCATTCTACAAAATGCTTAAAATCATTCCATTATTAAGCAATGCCCCAAATTCAGTAAGAATAACTGCCTTCATTAACTCTGTCATGCTTGTTCGGAATTCCTCCTGCTCAAGATTCCCTTAAGATAGCTCGGATTTCCATTAAAATTTCTCCCAGGCGATTCTTACCGCTCCTATCTTTACCACAACCCCAATAATAATCCTGGGGAGCATCTTCCACAATTAGTTCGTCCCCTGTCCCCAGCAGAATTTCGCGGATATCAGCATGGGTTTGAAACTTACAGAGTAAGCCTCGCCCCATAACATCCTCTTTGATTTCTTCCCAATCCCTGCGCAGAGGACGAGTACGCTCTCGTCCCATGCTCGCAGCTTCTGCGGGAGTCTTGCAAGAGCGAATTTCTTCTACATGGGACGTACCAGCAAATTTCTGGGCTTGGAAATAATGCTCTGAGGTGGGCCACCAGAGTCCGTCCAGTTCAAACCCATGGGGGGAAAAGTTGGAGAAACAACCATAGGGCTTTTCGCTAATGTCGTAAAAGTAAATGGTCACAGCTTGACTCCCAAAATTTTACCCCAGGCGAAAATGCAAAATGCCCCACTGCATGTACCCTTTTTCGTAATACTCGATCCAGGGTTCAATGCTTTTCAAGGTTTTATCGGCAAATTCGGTGGAAGTAATTCTGACTACCTCCTGATAGCGTACGCGCACTTCTTCCCCAAATCGTCGATAATGGGTAGGCACATGTTCAGAAAGGTCAATAAAGTGCAATTCCTCAAAACCCAATTCCTGGGCTGTCTGACTATAAAAGCGATAGGAACCCATATCCTTGATACCCAGACGGTCAAAGGCTGGTTGCAGTAGCCCTGGTGGACAAGTCTCCCTTTGCATGGGGTCAGTAAAAATCAACTCTCCCCCTGGCTGCAAAACCCTCTTAATTTCTTCAAAGACCTGAGTGCGATCGCTACTGTGTAAAATGGCATCCTGGGACCAGACAATATTAAAGGAATTGTCTGGATAGGGAATATCCTCAAAACTCCCCTGAGTTACCTCAACTAAGTGGGCTAAATTCTGCTCTTGGTTCAGTTGGCGGTTGCGTTGATTTTGCCGCTCGCTTAAATTGAGACAGCAGACAGAACAACCGTAGGTTTTGGCCAGATACCGCGCCGCCCCTCCATAACCAGCACCTAGATCGATGACTCGTGAATCGGGAGCTAGATTTTCCAGAGTTTGGGCAATTGTTTCCACCGTGCGCTTGGAGGCATCATGGATCGGTTCATCCGAACTCTTGTATATCCCATAAGTGATATGCTCACCACCCCAGAAAGTAGCATACAATCGGTCTGTTTCTGCACCATCATAATAGGTTTGCGCTGTTTTCACCGCTTCTGAATAAGTGGTATTCATACCGCTATCTCCTTGGGTTCTAACCTTAGAGAAAGTTGTGGAGATTTCCACCAGCGCTCGCCCTGTAATAAGGTGTGAACTTGCCAACTGGGTGAGGTTTGGGGATAATCCCTGCGGTAATGTCCGCCCCGACTTTCTGTGCGCAATGCTGCACTTTTGAGAATTAAATGGGCAATATCCAGGAGATTGAAGGTTTCTGCAGCCGTTCGCAATTGCTGCTCGGCTAATGGTGACTCAAATTTAACTGTTTGGTTGGGCTGTAAATCGAGCAAGTATTGACTCACCTCTAAGCCAGCCAATTCAGAGCGCCAGGAATTAACTTCAGCAAGGGCTGACTCCAAAACTTCCTGGGAGCGACAAATTCCTGCACTTTGCCACATCAGGGAGGGTAAACTTTGCCTTACTGATGCTATCTTCTCGATGTCCCTTGCCCAGTCACCTTTCTCTTTTATAAAGGGTAGGGATTCCTGCAGAACTGGATTAGGAGCTGTTTGAATTTCAGCTAATTGGGCGGCAAAAACCAAACATTCCAATAAGGAATTACTCGCTAAGCGATTGGCACCATGAACCCCCGTACTAGCTGTTTCACCAATGGCATATAGCCCCGGAATCGAGGTGCAACTGCTCAGATCGCAAGCCACTCCTCCCATCCAGTAATGGGCAGCAGGTGCAACGGGAATGGGTTGTTTGAAGATATCAATGCCCCAATGTTGACATACGTTAATAATATTGGGGAAACGATAGCGAATTTGCTCTGGCTCAATGGGTTGCAAGTCTAAATAAACATTCCCGTGGCTAGGATCGGCGGAGGTTTTTTCTAAGTGACTAAAAATTGCCCGACTTACCACATCTCTAGGAGCCAATTCCCCTGAAGGGTGGTAATTAAAAGCAAAGCGATCGCCTTTGTGATCTACTAAATGTGCCCCCTCTCCCCGGACAGCTTCTGTAATCAAAAATCGAGGTGCCCCTGGTTTGGTTAAAGCTGTGGGATGAAATTGGAAAAACTCCAAATCTCTAACAATTGCCCCAGCCCGCCAAGCCAGTGCTACTCCATCTCCTGTACTTACGGCTGGGTTAGTGGTCTGGGCAAACACTTGACCGCCACCACCTGTTGCTAGGATTACCGCAGAGGCTCTTAGCCAAGATATCTGACCTTGATGGAGGAGGCTAATCCCCTGACAATGACCAGTTGCTGGATTGAGCCATAAACTCAAAGCCACTGCGTGAGATAGCACCTGAATATTTGGACGCTCTAAAACTTTACCAGTCAGCGTATCCACAATTGCTCGACCGGTGGTGTCTGCGGAATGGAGGACGCGGGGACGAGAGTGGGCTGCCTCTAGGGTCATGGCTAGCTTTTTGCCTTTGCGGTCAAAGGCTACTCCCATCTTCACTAGAGAGTCAATGGCAGCAGAGGCATTTTCCACCAGATACGTTACCGCCTCGCGATCGCAAAGACCAACACCCGCTCGCTGGGTATCCTCTAGGTGAAGCTCTGGGGAATCAGATGGGTCAATAGCAGCAGCAATTCCTCCCTGAGCCCAGTTGCTAGAGCCTGTTTTCAGGGTGTCTTTGGTAATCAAACCTACCTGCAAATGAGCAGGTAGACAAAGGGCTGCATAAAGCCCAGCTGCACCACTGCCGACCACTATGATGTCAAATTGGGAGGGAGTATTGGCAGATCTGGAAGACTCGTCAGGGGATGATTTAAAATCTTGCACGATAGATCATATGTCACTAATTTTTGATTAATCCCTAAGCAGTTATTCGTTTTCACAAGACAAATTGCTTAATAAGTTATAAGCTCTAACTTATAACTTATACTTTTGTCAAGTAATTGTGTCAACCTGCTCAGGGGCACTACAGCACTACACTGATAACTCCAACATCCGTTGAATTGGTCGCAACGCCGCTACTCGGATATCTTCCGGCATAGTAATTTCTGGTGTTTTCTGCTTCATGGCTAGATACAGCTTCTCCAAAGTATTGAGCCGCATGTGAGGGCATTCGTTACAGGCACAATTGCTATCCATACCTGGAGCAGGTATGAAATTTTTCTGGGGTGCCCTCTTTTGCATTTGGTGAATAATTCCTGGCTCAGTAGCCACGATAAATTTTTCCGTTGAACTTTGCTGGATATACTTTAACAAACCTGTTGTGGAACCAATGTAACTGGCATGACGCAATAGAGGGGGTTCGCATTCTGGATGGGCAATAAACTCCGCTTCAGGATGCTGTATTTTCAGTTCCACGATCTTTTTCTCAGAAAAGGTTTCATGGACAATACAGCTCCCCTCCCACAGGACTAACTCCCGTCCGGTTTGCTCCATGACATAGCGACCTAAGTTCTTATCTGGGGCAAAAATAATCGGCTGGTCTTTCGGAATTTGGTTGACGATTTTAACTGAGTTAGAACTGGTGCAAATGATATCGCTCATCGCTTTAATGGCAGCGGAGCAATTAATGTAAGATACCACCAAATGGTCAGGATGGGCTGCTTTGAATGCCGCAAATTCTTGGGGAGGGCAACTGTCAGCTAGGGAGCAACCTGCGTTTAAATCGGGGAGTAGTACCAATTTATTGGGGTTAAGGATTTTGGCAGTTTCTGCCATAAAGTGAACCCCAGCAAAGACGATAACATCTGCATCTGTAGCCGCCGCTTGTTGAGAAAGACCTAGAGAATCGCCGAGATAGTCAGCAATATCTTGAATATCTGGTTCTTGGTAATAGTGAGCGAGAATAACTGCGTTTAATTCTTGTTTGAGGTCTTCAATCGCTTCAAAAAGGTCTTTGGGCGGATACTCCAACTCTAGGGTTGTTTTTGGGAGGACATTTGTAAACATCGTATTATTTACCTATTTCTGACTAGTTTACTAGTTTTTGAAGCTTTTCTTTCTTTAATAAAT
>NZ_JAAHGN010000550.1:0-4913 GCF_010672485.1 Moorena sp. SIO2C4
TTGAAGGTAAAGAAAATATTACTTGGCAAGCCCTAGAGAACAAAGCCGTTGTCAAACCAGGAGATACCCTTCGTTACACTGTCAAAGGTGAAAATGCTGGGGAAGTGGAAGCTGACAATCTGATGGTTACCCAACCTATTCCTCGCGCTACCATGTATATTCTTGATTCTGCTAGCAACAGCAATGGAGCAACGATAACTTACAGCATTGATAATGGAGAGACTTTTATAGAACAACCTACTATTGAAGTCACCCTTGAAGATGGCACGGTAGAAACTAGACCTGCCCCTGCTTCAGCTTACACTCACGTTCGCTTTGAGTTTCCAGAAGCTCTCGATCCCAAAGCAGTTTTAGAAGCATCTTATGATGTGAATGTTCGCTAGTAATTAGTGATTAGTGATTAGTGATTAGTGATTAGTGATTAGTGATTAGTGATTAGTTGCTAGTTAGTACTTAGAAGTCATTTGTAAATACCAATAAAATCTTGTTAATTACAAATAACTTATAAATCAGGACTCATAAATCGTCAGCATATGCGCTACAGATGGTGCTACTTGAGGTTCGGTCAGCGGTCAGCGGTCGGTGGTCAGCCGTGAGCTAAAAGCTCACGCTACTTGAGGTGCCGTCAGCTGTTGGCCACAGGCCCAAAGCTGATCGCTGATAGCTTACTAAAAATCCTAACTAATGACTAATCACTTAAGCTTATAATTTTGTTATTTTTAGAACATAATTACAGGTAATTAAATAATTTATTTAGTAGTCACTATTACTCATTCAGTTGTAACAGTTTTTATCTGGCTAAATAAAACTCCGTAGTAATAAATTCATAACCATAAATAATTTAATTATAAGTATTAGGCGTTGGGTATTAGGCGTTAAGTATTATGTAAAATTAAAGCAGTTTACAGCCTCGTTGCTGTAGCCGGTTCGCTTCATAATCAGAAGACTACAGCCTAAAACCTAAAGCCTAGAGCAGAATAATTCTATTTTTTTAAAAAAAAGCCAGCATAAGTACTGCCTAAAAAAATCAGCGCAACCCGCGCTATTTTTTGATTATTTTTGCCTGATTTTTATAATTTTGCTTAATTTTTATAAAACTTATAAAACCTAAATTTTAATTTTTATAAAAACACCCAATTTCAATCAACAAAAATATCCAGTGATTTACTATCAAAATGTGCAAATCAACCCCTGACTGGAAAAAACGTTTACCAAAGCTGCTAGCAACAGTTTTGATAGGAGGTGTCTTACCAACATCTCCACCAGTACTGTCGCAAACTCAGCCAGCAGAAATTTCAGCAACAACCGGTAAGACACCGCTACAGTGTACAGCTCCTGAAACAGTAGGAGCAACTGTGATCAATCAAGTCACTTATCGGTACCAAATGCCTCGTGGTCCAAGGGGAAGATTCTCTCGACCTAGTGAGTTATTCATTACTGGTACTTCTAGCAAAGTTAAGAGTGAAACCTCTAAACAAGGAACTCTCAATCTGGTATCTCAGGGGATTAAAGATGGGGAAGGCCAGTTGGTGTTTGGCTTAGGTGCTATGACTGATGCCCTGGAGGATGAACTAGTAACCTTGGGCTTTACTTCAGAGGAAGCTAGCAATGCCAGTATCAAAGCAGTAATGAGTTTTGCTAATTCATCCACTGACACTACCGCTGATCAAGTCATCACTGCTGCCAAAACCGCTATTGAGGAAGCAATACCGAATAAAGCTGCCGTCTTAAATGGGGAGAATAGTCAGGCCGATCAAGTCATGGCTCTAGTCTTTACTGGACTAGCTCAACAGGGCTTAGAATCCATTGGTATTGCTGAAGCCGATGCCACAACTGCCCAAAATACCGCAGCTGGTTTAATCCCAACTGACTTGAGTAGTACTACTTTTACCGATATTCGCCAGCAAGCATTTGATGAAGCGCTCAATGCTATCCCTGAACAACAACAACTCCTGATCCAAGCTAAAGACTCTCTTGAGCAAGACCTAGTAAACATTCAGTCTGGTCAAGGGTCGCGGGTGCAATCGGGAGATATTGTGAGTTTCCGTTATGCCTTGCTTAACACCGGAGATGCAGCGATTGAGATACAAACTCCCCAAGCCAGCGTTATTGCTCAAAGTGGCTTAGTCGGTTCAGCTTCGATTGGCAATGTTACTGTTGAGGGTTTGGAGGAAACCCCGGAAACACTGAAAATCGAGCCTGGGCAGGAGGTGGTGCTGAATGTGCAAGTGGCACTTAACGCTGCTGCTGAAGACAATGATCAGCAAACTATAGCCTTAGGGTTTAGCAGTAATTGTGGTCAAGACAATACCTCCCAAGAAACAGCACAACAGACCATAGCTACTATAGCTCCTACACCTGACCCCAGGTTGGAACTGATTGACCCGTTTGGAGAAATCCGGGGTTGTAACAATGAACTGTTGGATGACTATACCGGATTTAGCGTTGGCTTATTTGAACCAGACCCCAATGACCCCACAGGATTCTTGAGTGCTGTAGAACTGACCACCACTGAAGTTCCCGATGACCCCAATAACACCATTCCGGAAGGGATTGAACCTAATACTACCAATGCCAATCCCTTTTTCCTTAACAATGACGACAATGAAAACCGAGGTAGATACAGCTTTCTGTTTGATCGAGACCGAGGTCAGTTAGAGCAAGGTCGAAGCTACATTTTGGTGGTTAATCCACCCGATAATAGCAACTTCCTACAACGGCGCATTCGCTTGACCATCAATAATGTTGATGAAGCCCAAGGTATAGTTTCCTATACTGCTACGTCTTTAGATGGTCTACCGATTACTACGGATGCCAATCCCACAGAGGTACAGGGTGAATTCCTGATTCGGAATGCCAAACGGGAAGGTCTGGTTTTGGGATTGTTGAATGTAGATACGGGTATTTGTGACCTTGAATCGATTCGGATTACCAAGAGCGCAGACCGAGCTACCGCTGAACCAGGAGATACTATCATCTACCGCCTCTCTTTGCGCAATCTAGCCCGTAGTGCTGTGGTTGACATTGTAGTGACTGACGACTTACCCCTAGGATTCACATTGGTTGAAGATTCTGTCCGGGGCGAGTTACAGCAAGAATCAATGGAGATTGAAACCACACGAGATGGGGCAAGAATTACTTTCAGGGTAGCAGAGCCAATTCCAGAAGGTGGAGTATTGAACATTGCTTATGGGGTGCAAGTCACCCCAGATGGCATCCGGGGTGACGGGGAGAACTCAGCAATTGTTGCTGCGGAACGGGATGACAACGGCTGGGATATCAAAGATGGTCCAGTGGTTCATCGAGTACGAATTGATCCCGGCATTATTTCCGATTGCGGCACTTTACTAGGTCGAGTATTTGTAGACAAAAACTTTGATGGTCATCAGCAACCAGGAGAACCGGGCGTTCCTAATGCGGTGATCTTTATGGAAAACGGTAACCGAATTACCACTGATGCCAATGGTCTGTTCTCGGTTAAGAACGTTCTACCGGGATACCACACTGGAGCTTTAGACCTGACTAGCCTTCCAGGTTACACCCTAGCTCCCAATACCCATTTCAATGAGGGCAACAGCCAATCCCGACTCGTGCGTTTAGAACCTGGTGGTATGGCACGCATGAACTTTGCAGTCACTCCGACCTTCAACGAAGAGGATCAGCAATGAAATTAACTAACAATTATAACACATCTTGTAAACTACAGCTAATGGGAGCGATCGCTGGTAGCGTCACCATGGTGCTGTATCCTGCGATCGCTGAAGCTGAATCAACCCAAGCAGCAGAGGATAAATTACCAGTCATTGACCTGAAGCCAAGTCAACTACCTAGCCTTGATCTCAAACAAGAACCGATCCTCAGCTTCAATCCCGGTCTGGTTCCCTCCCTAAACCAAAATGAGCAATCAACAACAATTGCTCTGAGACAGTCTTCCAGTTTTAACATCAACGATGGACAATTTCCTAGGTTTGATGTGAGGTCAGATCAAGTCCCTAGACTGAACTTGAAACGAGAACCTATCGTTAGTTTCAACTCGACTCTGACTCCCTCACCAATCCAACAGACAGAGCCATCCTCAGACATCGCCCTTGCACCTGTAGTGGACTTGAGTACAAGTCGGCTACCTAGTTTTGACCTACTGCCTGGTCAACTACCTCAGCTAAATTCACCAAAAGCTCTACTTGCTAATCTAGACCTGAAACAACAGCAAAGGGTTAGTCTCAATCGTGTTAATACTGAAGCTAGACAAACTATACCGATCGCAGCAACTAGCTCAGATACTGAAATTACAATCGCACCTGATATCGATATCCAAGTCGGAGACTTACCTGAGTTTGCGGTTAATGGTGAATTACCTAACTTAGATTTAAGTAACGCTCAATTAGACCACCTTCAACTGCGTACGCAACAAACTGTTAGTCTCAATCCTACGGTTAATAATGAAGCTAGACAAACTATACCGATTCCAGAAACTCAGTTAGACCAAGAGATTGCTTATGCACCTGATATCGATATCCAAGTCGGAGACTTACCTGAGTTTGCGGTTAATGGTGAATTACCTAACTTAGATTTAAGTAACGCTCAATTGGACAACCTTCAACTGCGTACGCAACAAACTGTTAGTCTCAATCCTACGGTTAATAATGAAGCTAGACAAACTATACCGATTCCAGAAACTCAGTTAGACCAAGAGATTGCTTATGCACCTGGTATCGATATCCAAGTCGGAGACTTACCTGAGTTTGCGGTTAATGGTGAGCAATTACCTAACTTAGATTTAAGTAACGCTCAATTGGACAACCTTCAACTGCGAGTCATTTCTAACTTTGAGGATGCCCTAACAGCTTTGATGTTGAATCACAGCATTCAATGCTGTGTTATCGGCTACGACTTTCCCCTGCGTTCAAACAACA
>NZ_JAAHGN010000551.1:0-4912 GCF_010672485.1 Moorena sp. SIO2C4
TGTCCTGAGGTCAGAGGCCCCACTGGCGCTGGCGTTTGGTCTCATATGGCCGTTCGGTGAGCCCCAATTTCGGCGAGGCAAGAATACCTATCCGGTAGGTGGGTGTGCAATTTTGCCAAGTACAGTAATGCTTGCTGGACTCCTTCCCCAGAAACATCCCTGGTAATGGAGGGATTTTCACTCTTGCGGGCTACCTTATCGATTTCATCGATATAGATAATCCCTCGCTGGGCTTCCTCCACATCCAGATCTGCCACTTGCAATAGTCGCAGTAAGATGTTTTCTACATCTTCGCCAACATAACCAGCTTCTGTCAGGGTTGTGGCATCTGCCACAGCAAAAGGCACATCTAATATTTTGGCTAAGGTTTGGGCGAGTAATGTTTTACCACAACCAGTAGGACCAATTAGAAGAATGTTGGACTTTTGTAGCTCTATGCCATCATCGATTATTCCCTGACCCTGACCCTGAGCTTTAGATTGGAGCAAGCTTAGGCGCTTGTAGTGGTTGTACACAGCAACTGACAGAACTTTTTTGGCTTCCTCCTGACCAATCACATGGTCATCTAGATACCGTTTAATTTCCCTGGGTTTGGGAATCTGATTCATGGAAATGCGGTTGGCACGGGGACGACGTTTCTTGGCAGGTTCTGGTCGAGGAGCAGGCTGGGGAGCAGGCGCACCGGAATCAAGTAACTCCTCATCTAAAATTTCATTACATAAATCAACACACTCATCACAAATATAGACTCCGGGGCCAGCAATTAATTTGCGTACTTGCTCTTGAGACTTACCGCAGAAGGAACATTTTAGATGGGAGTCGTATTTAGACATAAGAAGCCTCTTTCTAGATAGAAGCGACAGCTGCTTCCTGGTTAGGAAGATTCTGCCGGGAGATCACCTGGTCAATTAAACCATAGTCTTTAGCTTCCGCCGCTGACATGAAAAAGTCGCGTTCGGTATCTTCGGCAATTTGCTCCACCGGTTGACCGGTGTGATTAGCCAGTAATTGGTTAAGGGTTTGCTTGTGGTATAGAATTTCCCTAGCTTGGATTTCTATATCCACCGCTTGTCCCTGAGCACCGCCTAGGGGCTGGTGAATCATAATCCGAGAATTGGGCAATGCCATCCGTTTACCAGCAGCTCCCCCTGCTAGGAGAAATGCGCCCATACTAGCAGCTAAGCCATAGCAGATGGTAACCACATCAGGGCGCACTTGCTGCATCGTATCATATATTGCCATCCCTGCAGTTACCGAGCCACCTGGGGAGTTGATATACAATTGGATATCCTTTTCCTCGTCTTCAGCTTCTAGGTATAACAGCTGGGCAACAATTGAGTCAGCTACCACATCATCGACCTGGGTTCCCAAAAAGACAATGCGTTCTCGCAGCAGCCGCGAATAAATGTCAAATGCTCGTTCTCCCATTCCAGACTGCTCTACCACCATTGGTACAACAGTACTACTGGAGGTGATTTGGTATTGGTCTAGAGAACTTAAGCTGGTGATTGAGGAATGAGGGGACACAGATTGCAGCATAGGATACAACTCGTCAAGACCTCTCGATTTATTAATAAAGGTGCTATCTAACAAGGGCACGAATAGGCATAAAGTCAAAGTCTCTATAGAAACTATTATGCCTTAACTGTTTGCTTGTTGGTGCAAGAGTTTACGGTTAGAGAGTTGAGGCTTATCTACAAGCCTAAGCTGTTGAGCTAAGGTGTGTTTATTCTAAGCAATCTAAGCTGAGCCTTGGGTTTCAGCCTCAGAATTATGAAAGTTAAATCCGCAACAGCTTAGCCACTCACTACCACTTCCCCTGGGCAAATCACCAACAAGGCCAACTCTAGGATTTACTCAGAAACTGGTTCAGCTGGTACTTCAATGGTCTGGGAAGCCGCATCGGTTGTTTCTAGTTCGGTTACTGTAACGGCCGTGTCTTCTGCTTCAGTTTCTTCTTCTTCGGTGATGGTTCCTTTGGGAACCAGCTCTATAGTACCGTGATCTTCTAACCATTTAATGGCTTTGAGTTTGAGCAAATCGGACTCGACGAATTCCCTCAGCCGATCCGGATCTACCTCTTGACCAGCCAACTCCTTCATCAATTCTTTACTTTTCGCTTCTATTTCCGACTCTTCAACGGTTAGGGATTCACGTGTAGCTATTTCCTTAAGGGCTAGGGATTGTCGGAGGCTTTGGATGGCATCAGGACGTGATCTTTCTCGCAGCTGTGGTAGATTCTCTTCGGTAAACAGCCTTTTGACATCCATTCCCAACTGTTGCATCTGGATCGCTGTTTGGGTCAAAATTGTTTGGAGTTCCTGGTCAATTAGCGTTTCAGGCAATTCAACTTCAACCTTTTCCAGGAGAGCGTTGATTAAAGCCTCCTCCTTGCTGGCTTGCGTTTCTTGATCAGCTTTTTCCTGAAACTCCTGCTGTAAATATTCCCGTAACTCTGCCAAGGTTTCTTGATCACTAACTTCTTGAGCGAAGTCGTCATCTAACTCTGGCAGCTCTTTTTCCTTGATTTCTTTTAGGGTGATGCTAAAGACCGACGACTTGCCAGCTAAATCTTCTAGGGGGTAATCTTCAGGAAACGTTACTGGTACTTCTTTATTCTGATCAGGATTCATACCAACGATGCCTTGAAGAATGTCCTCTAGGAACTTGCCTTCCCCAAGTTCAATTTCAAAATCCTTAGCCTCACCGTTAGGTATTACTGAGCCTTCATCCTCTTCGCTATCACCAGTAAATCGACCGACATAATCCACCACGACCACATCTCCCATCTGAGCTGGGCGTGATTCCACTGGTACTAGGGTAGCCTGCTCAACACGCCGTTCTTCGAGAAAATTCTCGACGGCATCCGGTTCAACCTTAGTTTCCTCAGCTGTCACACTTAAGCCATTGTATTCCCCTAAATTAACCAATGGTGGCACATCGACCGATGCGGTGAAGGTTAGGGGTTCCCCTGGTTTGAACTGGCTGAGCAAATCTTCTAAGGTAGAGGTTAAATTATAGTTCCCTAGTGCCTCAATTTGGGCTTGCTCAATCGCCTGCTTTAGACTACTGTCTAGCAACTCTTCGATGGCAGCAGCTTTTACCTGTTGGGCACCAAGACGTTGTAGCAAAACCTGACGGGGTACCTTACCTTGGCGAAACCCAGGAATTTTGACGGTGCGGGAAAGGTTCTGTAAAACCTTTTCATAGGCTTGTTTGGTCGTTTCAGCCGGAATTTCAATTTTCAGACCAACCTGGCTAGCGGGAAGTTTTTCCTGAGTTACTTTCATTGACGCTTGGGTGTGAAGAGTTAATTGTTTAATGAGTCGGGACAGTGGATAATCAACCAGGCTGAATCAAAGATTCGACCTGGGGACTCCTATATTACTTTAGGTGTTGCCTGCTTCGACCAACAAAATTCACCAAAAAGATTTACATTGTTTCAGCCAAGGTATTTATCCACATGCACTAGTTGCCCTAGCCGACGCGCCATCAGGGGGTTTGGCAACAAAGTCGCTAGCCACGAATTTCTCAAGGGGTTTGAGTCAAAACGCCGATCTCCAAAGGAGTAGAGGTGAACATTAACCGTTATCGAGTATCGATACAGATGGACAACCTCTACTTCGGATTGAACTAGACGGGAGAATCCAAAGCAATTATGGTATGCTGATCCTAACAACCAGTAAAGCGTGAAGCACATCTACCAGTTCCTTTACGGCAGTAGACAGAACTATCTATAGGTGGTTACTACAGCCTTTAAGCCAGCTCTTAGTCGATCAGAGCTTTTTAAGTGTACCTAACACGCCAGTCGATGACTCTGGCCCGGGCTAAATAGGGCAGTGTGAGCGATTACACTCGCGCTAATTGATAAGTTTATTATTTATGTGGTAATTCCAGGCATTTTATTAAGACGCCAAGGGAAGATAGGGAACAGGGTAAGGCCAAGAATCAATAAGGAGGCATTATTATCAACAATATTGAGACAAAAGTGCAATAGTACTGAGAATCAAGGCTTATTATGGTCATAACCCTTGGGCCATATCACATTTTGGATCAATTTTTATTTCGCTTACCCTGCTATAGCGAACCGTTATCAGAGGTTAAATACCTAGTAAGGGAAAAAAAATTTAGATACTCTTAAAGAATGCACTGATGAAATTATCAAAATATTTACTATGTTGAATTGAATGAGTGGAGGAAAGTCATTTGTCTAGTCAAGTTCGCGTTGCCATCTTAGGCGCAACGGGTGCCGTAGGTGAAGAACTACGGTTACTCTTGCAAAGCCGAAACTTCCCACTGGCTGACCTTAAGCTGTTAGCCTCACCCCGCTCTGCTGGTCGTGTCATCCCCTTTCAGGGAGAAAAGTTACCAGTGGAAGCGGTGGGAGAGCACTCTTTTGATAAGGTAGATTTGGTCTTAGCATCAGCTGGGGGGGCAACGTCGAAAGCTTGGGCGGCTATTGCTGTAAAAAGTGGTGCAGTGGTCATTGATAACTCCAGTGCCTTTCGGATGGATCCACAAGTGCCTCTAGTGATTCCGGAAATCAATCCAGAGGCAGCAGCAAATCATCAAGGAATTATTGCGAATCCCAATTGCACTACGATTTTAATGGGTATGGCAGTATGGCCATTACATCAGGTACAGCCAGTAAAACGCATAGTGGTAGCTACTTATCAATCCGCTAGTGGTGCTGGAATGAAAGCAATGGAAGAATTAAAATTACAGACTCAGGCAATTTTGGAAGGAGGAACGCCACCAACAGAAAGCTTTCCTTATCCCCTGGCATTTAACTTGTTCCCCCACAACTCCCCTTTAAATGAGCAGGGGTACTGTCAGGAAGAAATGAAGATGGTCTAGCTATTGCAGCTGACTAAAAATTTTCCTAGCCTCCTCCATTAGTTACCGAAATAAA
>NZ_JAAHGN010000552.1:0-4909 GCF_010672485.1 Moorena sp. SIO2C4
TCATAGGAGTAGAATATGGTCAGTTGCTGTCAGTGGAGATGGCACAATTGTTGCTAGTGGCAGTGGCGATAAAACCGTTAGAATCTGGGATGTTAGTACCGGTGAATGCTTGAACATCTTGCCAGAGCACTCCCAAACCGTAAGAGCCGTAGCTTGTAGTCCCGATGGTGCCATTCTCGCCAGTGGCTGTGAAGATAAAACTATCAAACTCTGGGACTCTGATACAGGTGAATGCCTCAGCACCTTACAAGGACACTCTCATCAGATCAGGTCAGTGGCTTTCAGCCCCGATGGAACTACCCTCGCTAGTAGTAGTGATGACAAAACCGTAAGGCTATGGAATCTTAGCACCGGTAAATGCGTTAAGATGCTGCGGGGACATACAAAAAGCATACGGTCAATTGGCTTTAGTAAAGATGGAACCACTCTCGCCAGTAGTAGTGATGATAAAACCGTAAGGCTATGGAATTTTAGCACTGGTGAATGCCTCAATAAGTTGTACGGACATACTAATGGTGTATGGTCTATTGCTTTGAGTCCAGATGGCGTAACTTTAGCAAGTGGTAGTGATGACCAAACCGTAAGGCTATGGAATATTAACACTGGTCAATGCCTCAACACGTTTCGAGGATATACCAATGGCGTATGGTCTATTGCTTTCAGTCCAGATGGGACAACCCTCGCCAGTGGCAGTGAAGACCAAACCGTAAGACTTTGGGATGTTGGTACCGGTGAATGCCTCGATACCTTACGAGGACATACCAATTTGATATTTTCTGTTGCCTTCAGTCGAGATGGTGCAATCTTAGTTAGTGGCTCTAAAGACCAAACCCTCAGACTCTGGGATATTAGCACTGGTGAATGTCTCAACACCTTCCACGGACCCAAGTGGGTACTTTCAGTCGCCTTTAGTCCCAATGGAGAAATCTTAGCCAGTGGTCATAATGACGATAGGGTAAGACTCTGGGATATTAGCACCGGTGAGTGTTTCCAGACCTTATTAGGACACAGGAGTTTGATCTGGTCAGTGGCTTTCAGTCCAGATGGCACAACCCTCGCTAGTGGCTGTGAAGACCAAACCGTTAAACTCTGGGATGTTGGCACCGGTGACTGTTTAAGTACTTTGCAGGGACACCGGAATATCATCAAGTCCGTTGTCTTTAGTGGAGATGGCAGAATTCTCGCTAGTGGCTGTGAAGACCACACTGTTAGGATCTGGGATGTTGGCACTGGTGAGTGTCTCAACACTTTGCGTGGACACACCCATCGATTACGCTCAGTGGCGTTCAACCCTAATGGTAAACTGATCGCTAGTGGTAGTTATGATAAAACCTGTAAGCTCTGGGATGTTCAGACAGGTGAATGTTTAAAAACTCTCCATGGACATACTAATGTGGTATGGTCTGTTGCTTTTAGTCGAGATGGTTTAATGCTAGCCAGTAGCAGCAACGATGGCACAATTAAGTTTTGGGATATCGAGAAGGGTCAATGTATCAAAACCCTGAGAGTGCCTAGACCCTATGAGGGGATGAATATCGCCGGTGTTACTGGTTTAACAAAAGCAACTATTACCTCCCTGAAAGCCTTGGGAGCAGTTGATTAGACTTGTTGCAGAAGTCGGGAGTTGGGAGTCGGGAGTCGGGAATCGGGAGTCGGGGGCGTTGCTTAATAATGGAGTCGGGAACAGTAGGGAACAGATGTAGGGTGGGCAGTGCATCCGTATGATTCACTGACTAGCCATAGCATTGCTAAGCACTGCCCACCAAAAGTCGGGAATTCATGTAGGGTGGGCAGTGCATCCGTATGATTCACTGACTAGCCATAGCATTGGGTTTGCACTGCCCACCAAAAGTCGGGAACTGCCATCTGGCTTCTGGCTTCTGCCATCTGGCTTCTGCCTTCTGCCATCTGGCTTCTGGCTTCTGCCATCTGGCTTCTGCCTTCTGCCTTCTGCCTTCCAAGAGCTCAGTTCAACCCAACCTACTACCTGATAAGATTTTTTTGAAGCACAAGGCAATTACTCCAAATATCAGGATTAGCCCAACTGGTACTATCACACTATTGATCCAAGGGTTGTCACAGCTCTTTTTGAAGGGTGGGATCAGCGTGGATAAAGTATCACACTGCTTAGCGTCAAAATCCATTAAAGCCGTGACAGCTGTCCCCGCACCAACTACCGTTACTATAGTCTGAAAAGTGCGATCGCGTTCTGCTTTTTCCAGCTCAATTTGACTACGGATGGCATTGAGCCTGGTCTCTAGCAGCCGTAATGCCATCTCCATTATATCATAGTCTTTAGTAACCTGCAATAGGTAATTTTCCTTTACCTCTTTACTAAACGTTTCTAAAAACTCTAGGTTATTATCGGCACCTAATTTTTGGCATTTTTGGTTGATGATTTCTAAACGGGTTTGATAATTGAATAAATTAATCTCGATAATTTGGTTTTGAAAATTTAGTTTAGGCAAATCCAGGGTATAATTCCCTAAATAATTTTGAATGTCATCGAGTTTTGCGGCGATGGTTTGGTCTCTAAAACTAGAAGCGTTTTCGTCACTGATAAGTCTCTGATTGGCTTCAACCTGCTTATAGTAAGCTACCAAGGTTTTTTTGATTAAGCGACTTTGGCTGTAAGCCCATAAAATTTTGTTTCTATAACTAAACAGACCCATCCAATCCGTATACAATTCCGCTGCTTTTTCCATACTTTCTTGGTCAGAAAAGAGCATAATGATTACATGGCAGTTGACCTGATTCAGGGGTTGATATCGCCACAGCTCAAAAACTTCACCACCAAATAAGCTGCCTTTTCCATGTAAATCTTGTGACCAATTCCCTGCTTTATCGAAAACCTGAGCACCCGATTTGGCAATGTTTTTTTCCTGTTTGGTCGAACTTTCGGGTGTTGATACTCCTTGTAAATCTTGTGACCAATTCGCCGCTGTCTGGAAAACATGATAACAGGATTTAGCAATATATTCGTAGCTTTTGCTCGACGTTTTCGGTAACCATCCAGAAAGCATCCAAGTTTGCCCTAGGGTCGCCCTTTCCCCTTGTAATCTCCATTCAATTTCTGCTCGCAGTCTGGCAAAACAGTCAGGGGTTTGGGGGTCGGTTTGATTGTTAATGGAACAATCAATTTGCAAGCCATAGGTATCATTTAAGCGGACAGGATAGTAGTACCCTTCTAGGGTATCGTTTGCTGTGGTAAAGTCATAATACTTTTGTTTAGGGAGTAGTTCTAAATATTTGGTTTCTAGATCAGGATCGAAGAATTTACTATCTGCTGGGAGTTTAGCTCGAAACTTAGCTTGCTTTTCTTGCTTCTCAGCTTCAGTGAGGTTGAGAGCATCTCGTAAGTCATATAAAAATAAATCGAGAGTTGGAAAGATTATATCGCTCACTATAGCATTTTTATTTTAGTTGTGAACATACTACCTTATGGAAAGGCAACAGGCAACAGGCAACAGGCAACAGGCAACAGGCAAGAGTTAATCAACTCTATAAGGATTTAAGGATTTTTGGTAGCGACTTCATCGCTTTTGCAATTAGGCAAAAATTATCATAAAATTCCCACAGTTATCTTTTTTTTTACAAATATCAGATGCACCCTTCAATTTTATTACCCCGACTCCCGACTCCCGACTCCCGAATTGGGTAATTTACTTTTTAGAAGCCCCTAAAAACCCTTTAAGTTTTTCCAAGGGTAATTTTTGGACAACTTCTTGTGGCTGTTCTGAACGACTGACGACAATCACAATATTATTAATTTGTTGGTCATAGCCTGTAGGTGATGACTTAGGTTTATGTCCTCTCATGATCGAGGTACGGCTAGGTGTATTGACTGGCTGGATTTCGGCTTCTGTGGGGAGATAGTCTGGAGGAATATCGACCGTAGTGTCAAGTTGGTTGTAATAGGTTTGGTAACGTTGATTTAACTCAGGATTGGCGGCAATCATCTCTAGCAGCTTGGGTTTGGTATACTTCTCCCAGGCCAGAGGTTGGGCATCAAGTTGATCGCCAATTTCTTTGATGCTCTTATTCTCAGGTTGACTCAAGGGTGTGTCTAAATCGGTCAGAGCAAGTAAAAAAGCTAATAGGGTTTTGTTGGTATTCATCAGCCACTGTCACTACTTCGATCACTATCTACTATCTTTATACATGAAGGATCAGCCGAGTGCTCGAAATTGCGATATTATGTTATGCTAATAAAAATTTCACAACCTCGCTCCAATGACACCGGAATGGGAAGCCCTAATCGTTGGGATTAACCGTTATCCAGAATACACCAACTTTAACGACCTGACCGTTGCTGTTAAAGACGGGGAAAATGTCGCTCAACGATTACAACAGTATGGCTATGAACCGTTCCGGATTCAGGACTTACCCCTTGGGTTGACCCAAAAAGGACCAGGGGGACTATCGAGCACAGGACTAGTAAAATTAGAGGAATTAAGGGAAGCAGTTGCTAATCTGTTTAATCCTCCTGCTCCTAACCAAGCTCCAGAAACCGCCCTATTCTTCTTTTCAGGCCATGGCTGTAGACAAGAGGTGGATGGCATTGAAGAGGTTTTCTTAGTGACTAGTGATGCCTTTCCGGATGTGGGAATTTATGGCTATCCTCTGCAGGAATTGGGTCAGCAAATCGCAACTAGCCCAGTGAAACAGGTAGTGATTTGGTTAGATTGTTGCTACAGTGGCGAGTTACTGAAATTTATCCCAACTGATAAAGCTTACTGCTTGATTACTGCTACTCGTTCCTACGAGCCGGGAGTAGAGATTAGCCATGAACAAGGAGTATTTACCAAGGAGTTACTGGCAGGATTGAATCCGGAAAATTACCCGGATGGTATTGTTAATAGTCATAATTTGGCCTTGTTTATTGAGCAGCGGATGTCAATGACTCAGA
>NZ_JAAHGN010000553.1:0-4907 GCF_010672485.1 Moorena sp. SIO2C4
GGGTGTATATCATGTCTGTCATCCCATAATAGTTAATCAAGCGGTAAGCAGCAGCAAGATCTACACGTAACTGTCGTTCTTCTTGGGAATAAAAGGTAGTTATGGAATTATTTATATTAGAGTTTTTTGTATTTACACTCATATTTACATTTTTTTAAGTTTTACTCAAATCAGTCTTAAAAGTAAACAGGAAGTATACGAACTTTAATTAATCTTAAACTTACTATTAAACGAATTTACTTTTATAAATTAAATCACCATCCTTAAGGTCAGTTAATTTATAACCAAAGGAAGTTAAAGTATCATCGCCTTTCGATTTGATCAGGGAGTATAGACCATCAAGAAATATTTTAGAGTAGCGGGCTTGGGAATCGACAAAACGCATTGTATATGCCATTCTCGATGGTAATTTTCCCTCCAGGAGGGGGACACTTCTATGCCAAACAAATTTGTCTAGTAGAAGGGCATCACCCACTTCAAAGTTATCTTCTACTTTATTTGTATCTAAAACCATCTCTTCAACTTTAGAAGCATAGAAAAACTCAAAATAATTAAACTCTTCGGTTTGACAAAATTCTGCAAAATCTTTGTGTTGTATTAGTTCGTACCGGAGGGCATAGTACCCAGAGGTTGGATAAGCCTTTCGTGGTACATATGCCATGCCTCCATGTTGCTCTTTCGTATTAATTGGAACTAGTGGTATCCATAGGGAATATCCTAAATCCTCTGGTTTAATGAAGTTGAAGCTAACAAGATCGAGATGAAAATGAAATCCTTTTCTGTTTGGTTTTAATTCAAATCCCACACCTTGGGTGAAGATTAATTCATTTTCGATTAATGGCTTGAAGGTGTTTTTAAAGTTTTCTTCAGAATAGATCTGGTGGGTGACAGCATTTTCTAGGTCATAGCCTACTCTGGAAAAATCGCCACTGTAAGATTCGGGAACTTTTTTTACTTGATTGGATTCGGCAGTTAGATACCGTAATTTATCGATTGCTTCATCCGTAAACAGTTTTTTTAGTTTGATAAACCCATTCTCAGCAAAAGAGTTTTTTTCTTCTGGGGATATAGTGATTTTGTTGACTAGCAAAGACATAAGCTTTTAAGAATTTAGGATGTAGGATTTAGCATAAGTTAGAGCTCTAAACAAATTTACTCTTAGAGATTAAATCACCCTCTTTCAGATCGGTATTACCCAGTAGTAACTGACAAATCAGATTCCCTTCCAGATAAAGCACATTATCCTGACCGAAATAGATATCCTACGCTGTAACGGCATTGGGATTTGTCACCAGATAGTCACAAGCGGAGGCTAACAGATTGGTACTAGGAGTCGCATCTCCGGCAAAACCACCAATTTCTGCTCTGACTCCGGTGGGAATAATACTAACTGCGACAAATGGTTGGTTAGAAACCCGTTGACGAATATTAATATCAAGTAAAGATGACCAAACCGGCTTTCTGTCTGTATCAATGAAGCTGGATTCAAAGGTGAGAGTATCTCCTTCAACCTTGGTTAAAATCAAGCGAATGGGAACACCTGGTAAGGGAAGCTCAGCAATTTTTTGGGAAATTTCTCTCCAGGTGCGCTGTGGGGGAGGGCATTTAATTTCAAAATCTTTGGTATAGACTTGAGCCATTCTCTATATTTACTTATCTAACAACTGATTCAGTCAACCGGATGAATTTTACACTAATCATCGTCTGGCTTATGAGCTAACAACTCAGTAGGTCTAATCCCCATTGATTCAGCAAGGCTAAAAACTAGGGGTAATCCATGTTTGAGCGTTCATTTCCTTGCCTCCTAAGTTTTCCACTTAGCCAGTGTATCGTAAGAATTACTTTTCATGAGAGAAAAATTTGTTAATTTTTGTAACAAAACCAGAGCAGACCGGGGTGCATCCCAGTTTTGATAAGGGTTTCGTCAATTTTTATTCCCTGCTGCTGCGAATTTGCCCGATCCAAAGTTCCCGACTTCTGCAAGCATTTTATTATATCATGTTAAGATAATAATTTTAAAAAAATAGCTTCCTTTTCGTAGGTAATCTCCCTCCTAATTCCCTGTTCTCTGTTCTCTGTTCCCTGTTCCCTGTTCCCTGTTCCCTATTACCTACTATTTATAAGTCTTCAACCGCAGATGATATTAACTAATTAAGGCCATTTATTATCGAAGCTATCCTGGCCGGTTCCATAAATTAGATCGCCATAGGTTTGCCAATGGTTTACTTCCTGAAGAGATAACTCAGGAGATTGCAAAATCCTGAGATTTTCAACTAATTCAGATTCGGTTTTAGGTGCAGTGAGGACTAAGCGAATCGCTGGTTGGCGCAGTACCATGCGATAACAGTCAGCAGCACTTGGAGCTGGATTTTTCCAGTCTTTATGCCCTTGCAACAGCGAACCCCAACGAGTGGCAGTAAAGCCAACTACTGGAATGTCGGCTTTGAGCGCAGCAGGAAACACCTCTACTTCCGCTTTGCGATGGGCCATGTTGTAACGATGCATCAGCACGTCACAGGATTGCTTTCTCAATAATTCCACGGCTAATTTGCGGTTATGGGTTGTTGCGCCAACATAGCGGATTAATCCTTCAGTTTTCCAGGTATGGATCTGGTTTAAGGCTACTGCAACCTGGTGGAGATCATCTTTAGGGGAGATATATTCCAAAAAGAACACATCTATTGTATCCACATCAAGCAAAGAACGAACTTGGTCGAAATATTCGCGCAGTTGGTTAAGATCGCGACTGTTACTGCCCGTGGAAACTACCACTTGATCTCGTTGAGCTGCCAGAATAGGCTTTAGTCCTTCTAGGAAACTGGTGTAATTCAGGTTGTAAAAAAAGAAGTAATTGATTCCAGCCTCGTAAGCAATCTCTACACAAGTTTTATCCATTGGGTTTTTAGCTCCCAGACCCAAAATCCTGACAGTATTACCACTCAAAGTTTTAATATCCATCGCAATATATAACCTTTATACTTGTTTTTAATGTGTGGAAATTGTAGTTTGAATAGGACTGTTAAAACAGCCCTATATATGCTAGATATAATGGGTGCATCTCACTTTTGCTGTTTGATCCGGTGGTGCGTTACGGGGCGGGCTGTCCCAACCAGGCGCAAAGAGGCGGAAAATGATGGCTAGCCCTTCCCTAACGCACCCTACGCAAAATTTATAAATATGAGATGCACCCGATATAATAGACATCTGAGATGTCTAATTTATAATTCATAATTCATAATTCATAATTCATAATTCATAATTCATAATTCATAATTCATCTTTTCCATCAAACACTTAGCAATCCTAGCTGCTGCCCCTGGTTGACCAAGGCGTCGCTGACCATTTTCTGCTATTAGCTGTAACTTGTCGGGGTTATGGAATAACTCTTTCGCTATACTTGCTACCAATTCTGGTTGCTGTGCTATTACTAACGATGGACCTAACAAGCGAGTTTGGGCTTCGGCAAAAGCAGGGGTATATTGGGGACCAACTCCTGGCATGGCAATGGCTGGTTTTCCTAACCCGACAAATTGCTCTGTGGCTGTGCCTGCCATGGCGATACAGAAATCCCCTTGGAGCAGGCAGAGGTTATAGTCGTTCTGGGTTAAAATCAGTGTGCCATTTTGCTTGGTAAAAGCCAAAGCCTGTTTGTCTTTGAGCTGGAGATTGAATGGATCGGATGGCAAGGTGACCTCAGTCCAACTATGAGCGACTAAAACCTCCCGTAAAGGATCTTGGCTTAATCCTGGAGCAATGGCAGCGAGAAATAAAAGCGATCGCGAAGCAAAAGTATCCAGTAACCCTGATGCTGCCAAGATGATTTGATGCCAATTGTGATCAGCCTCCGGTATTCTGGAACCGGGTAGTAACGTAATAGTTAGGGTACGCTTAGTTTCGTTTAATTCTGCATCTTTGTCATAAACCATTGGTGCTGGATAGTCTGGATAAATCCCATCCATCATCGGATTACCCAGATCAAAAGCTGGGATAGACCACTGCTTTAAGATCTGTGTAGTCAGGGTATCTCTAGGAAAAACCCCTAAACAACGGCGATTAGACATCAGCCAACGCTCCCAAGGCAAATAAACCGAACCTGACCACCCTTCCCAACGGGGTCGATTGGGTAACCATCCCGATTCATCCCGCAAATAGTATTCCGATTTGGCAGTACCAACAAAGCCATAGGGTAAACCACTCCACCAGGCAAACAACAGTGGTACGATATCTCCTACTGCTAGGATAAAGTCCCCTGATTTAGCCCAACGGCGAATTGCTTTTAATTGAGACCAAATCAATTGCACTAAGCCTCCCTGCACATCACGCCACACTTGCTGTTGGGACATATAGATAAATCCACCCGATGGCATCTGCTCAACGGAGCCGATAATGGGGATATCTAATGGGAGATAAGCCTTTCCTTCCCCAACTAAGGGTAAGGCGGCTAGTTCTGGACAAGTAGAATAATGTTGCAATTCCTGTAGAATTTGGACAGCAATCACATCCTCTCCATGACCATTGCTCAGGCATAGTAAACGCATGGTTAGTCGGGTTTTAATATAACTAGGACTTTCGTCGGTTGAAGGTTTAAAGTTGAAGGTTGAAGGTTGAAGATTGAAGGTTCAAGGTTGAAGGTTTAAGGTTCGAGGTTGAAGGTTTAAGGTTTAAGATTGAAGGTTCGAGGTTGAAGGTTTAAGGTTGAAGGTTTAAGGTTGAAGGTTCGAGGTTGAAGGTTCGAGGTTGAAGGTTCGAGGTTGAAGACAAGAATGTATAGCGGTTCTGATAGTAATGAGGTAAACAAGATTTTTTCCCGATTCCCGATTCCCGACTCCCGATTCCCGATTCCCGACTCCCGATTCCCGATTCCCGATTCCCGAGTCCCGATTCCCGACTCCCGACTCCCGATTCCC
>NZ_JAAHGN010000554.1:0-4900 GCF_010672485.1 Moorena sp. SIO2C4
TTGCTTCTAAAAGTCCCCCGCCCCCCTAACCCCCCAATTCTGGGGGGAATTAGCGGATGCTTCGCTTTTTGACAGATGGGGACCCACGGGGGCTTGGATGTAGCAAATGAGACTTCTCAGACAACCTCTTAGATTAATTATCACTCTAAAGCTGCAACTAAGCTTATATACTTGCTGACAATAATAATTGCTGAATTCCGCAATTCCCCTTGCTTATATTCGCAATCAAGTTTGTAGAAATAGTTAGCTGATAGGTTAACCGAATACCTTATAATTCTTTCTGAGGTAGCAAAAAAGTAAAGTAAGCATTCAGCTATCAGCTATCAGCTATCAGCTATCAGCGATCAGCTATCAGCTATCAGCTATCAGCTATCAGCTATCAGCTTTCAGCTTTCAGCTATCAGCTATCAGCTATCAGCGATCAGCTATCAGCTATCAGCTATCAGCTATCAGCTATCAGCGATTAGCGCACGCTACGCGAAAAGCTTTCAGCTTTCAGCGACCACTGACGGCTGACCACTGACCACTGACCACTGACCACTGACTACTGACCACTGACCACTGACCGCTGACCGCTGACCGCTGACCGCTGAATGCTTAGAGCAAGGAGAATAATTCCATGGTTAATCAATCTTGGGGTCGTTGCTGTGGCTTATTGAAGGTAGCCAGTTGCTTAACGATTGGTGTGTTTTTTCCCTTTGATAAACATCAAGCCTTGGCTGAGGTTACACCAGATACGACTTTAGGGGCTGAAAGTTCTCGGGTTACGCCTGATGCTCAGGTTAGGGGAGGGCTAGCGGATTTGATAGAAGGTGGAGCAGAACGAGGGGCAAATCTGTTCCACAGTTTTACTGATTTTAATGTTGAGGAGTTACAACGGGTTTATTTTGCTAATCCAGCAGGGATTGATAATATTATCTCACGGGTGACTGGAACTAATGCTTCAAGTATTTTGGGGACCTTGGGAGTCGATGGTGCTGCTAATCTATTTTTACTGAATCCCCATGGGATTATCTTTGGAGCCAATGCTCAACTGGATATTCAGGGTTCCTTTGTGGCGAGTACAGCGAATTCGATCACCTTTGGGGATGGGTCATCCTTTAGTGCCAATCCCGACAATTCCTCGTTGTTAACGGTGAGTGTGCCTTTGGGCTTGCAATATGGCACGAATCAAGCTGGTGCGATCGCTAATGCTGGGAATTTAGCAGTTGGTTCCGGACAAACGCTCAGCTTATCCGGTGGTACGGTAACTAGCACTGGCTCCCTGACAGCAGCTGGTGGCCTGGTTGAGGTTCTCGGAAATCAGGTTAGCTTGTTGGAGAATGCCCGAATTGATGTCTCGTCTGACACCGGTGGCGGTACAGTATTGATTGGGGGAGACTTTCAGGGTAATGGCACCGTTCCCAATGCAGCACGTACCTTTGTTGGCTCCGATGTAAGGATTAATGCCGATGCCTTGATCAATGGGGATGGGGGCAAGGTGATTGTTTGGGCGGATCAGACAGCAAGCGTTAACGGAACCCTTACAGCAAGGGGAGGAACTGTTTCCGGTGATGGGGGATTTATTGAAACCTCTGGCAAACAGTTTCTTAATCTCACCACTACTCCCGATGCTAGTGCTCCTAATGGTAGTGGTGGCACTTGGTTAATCGATCCCACTGATATCACACTCGCAAACGGTGGCGGTGGGATTGGGACCAATACAGTTGATGTTGCTAATATTAATGCTGCCCTGAATAGGGGCACCAACGTCACAATTTCAACAACTATCGGTGGCACTGATCAAGGTAACATTACTCAGAACAATGATGCACCAATTCGCAAGACAGCAGGTGGAGACGCAACTCTTACCTTGCAGGCAGAAAACGATATTTTTCTGAACGCTGATATTACTTCCAATAGCGGTCAGTTGAATGTAGAGCTGTTGGCTGATAGTGACAATAGTGGAGCAGGCGCTATTGGTATTTTTAATGCCACGATTGATACTAATGGTGGTGATTTCATAGGTTCAGGCAAGGGAAGTCAAGCTCGTAAAGTGGGCATTTTTATTGGTTCTAGCCGCATTAACGCTGAAGATGGCAGTATTAACTTGGTAGGTAGGGGAAGGGATGGTAGTAACAACACTAAAAATCATGGCATTACTCTGGGCCAGAGTCGATTAGAAACCAGTGGGTTAGGGAATATTACTCTAATTGGCAATGGTGGAACAGAGGGGAATTTTAGTATAGGCATTAACGTAATCGAAAACACTACTGTTAGTTCTGAAAATGGTGATATTCGGTTGATAGGCACTGGCAGTGGGGTTAACCATGGATGGGGTATTCAGGTTCGTGATGGGAGTGTAGTGCGCTCCACTGGGACAGGGAATATTAGCCTGAGGGGTACTAGCAACGGCACTAGCGCAGGTAACAACTACGGCATCATAATTCGAGAGCAGAAGTTCATTGGTAGTCCCGGTGTAGTGGAAGCAACTGGGACAGGCAGCATAACTCTAGAAGGTACTGGTAGTAACGGAAGGAAGCAGAATCGCGGAATACTAATTCAGGCGAGTGGTAGGGTTTCTGCAAAAACTGGAAATATTACCTTGACAGGTACTGGAAACGGCACTGGATCCAATACAGGCATTTTAATTAACTCTGGCGGCGTGGTAGAAACAACCAATGGCACCATTAACCTAGACGGTTTCAGCGGGAGTGGAGCGAATTTTAATCACGGAATACTACTTCAAGATGAAAAGTCTAGAATTAGTTCGATTAATGGAGATATAACTCTGACTGGCGCTAGTAATACTGCTCAAATATCTACTGGAACAACAAATCACGGCATTTTTATTGGATTAGACGGTGTAGTGCAATCCAGCGGGAATATTACCTTGACAGGTACGACTAATGCAAATGGTGTGGACGGTGATGGCATTTCGATTCAAACTCGCAGCATTGTGGAAGCAACTAAAACTGGGAATATTACCTTGACGGGTACTGCCGGTGCTGGCAGTGACGATCATCAAGGAATAGCTGTTGGAAGCAACGCTAAAGTAAGCTCAGTAGATGGAAATATTAGGTTGTTAGGCAACAGTAACGGAACTGGGAAAAATAATTCTGGTATTTTCATATTTCAGAACGGCTTGCTGGAAACAACTGGGGTAGGAAGTATTACTCTTCAGGGAACTGGTAGCGGAACTGGGAGCAACAACAACGGTATTCTTCTGAGCGATTCCAATCTGGGTGCAAATCCTACCAGTGGTGGTGTAATTCAATCAACGGGTACTGGAGCTATAACTTTGGAGGGTACAAGTGCTGCTGGAACTTCTGAGAATCAAGGCATATTAATTGATGGTAATGGTTCCAGAGTGAGTGGAAAAGATGGAAATATCACCCTCAGAGGTACAGCAGCTCCAAGTAATGGAGATTTTAACCACGGCATTTATATTTACAATCAAGGCTTGGTACAATCGACTGGAGCAGGCTCTATCGAAATAACAGGTACTGCTAACGCAAGCAGTAATGTTGGGTTTGGCAACGAGGGCATTTCGATTGTAGCTGACGGTGGGGTAGAATCCACCGGAACAGGAATGATTACCATGACAGGAAATGGGGGGAATGGTGGAATCGGGTCGGACGGGGATCAAGGAATCGTTGTTTTAGGTTCCAACACTAGAGTGACATCGGTAGATGGCGATATCCTCTTGAAAGGAATTAGCAGAGGAACCGGAACTGAAAATTACGGTATTTGGTTAGGTGCAGTTGGCGGTGGCGTAGTGCGAACTACCGGAACTGGAAACATTACCCTAGAGGGCATTATTAGGGGCATTGGCAATAACAGTGAGGGGATTTTCTTTGGTAATGGAGGTGCAATTGAAGCTATTGGCACTGGAAACATCACCCTCACCGCTGATGAAATTACTATCCCTAGTAATCTGGCTGAAATTACAGGCACAAGCCGCCTTCAGCTACAGCCCCTTGAACCTACTTTGGGCATCACTATCGGTGGGACTACTACTGATGCCCGCTTAAATTTAGACAGCAGCGAACTCAACAGGTTACAAAACGGGTTTGCCCAGATTCTGATTGGGCGAGACAACAGCAGCGGTGCGATCGCTATTTTGCCTGCTGCCTTCAATAGTCCTACTACGATTCAAACTCCAGTTACAGGCGGGACAATTACAACAACTGGAACCATTAACACTAACAATAACCCCCTGACCTTCATTGCCGGTAGCGACGTTACCTTTAACAATGACATCAATACTGGTAGTGGTAATCTTAGTGTTTTAGGGAGTACCATTACCCAAACTAGCGGCAGTCTATTTGTGAATGGGGATGCCTTCTTCACCAGCACTCTAGCCAATGCAGGCAATGTTAGTTTTACCAACACTAAACCTACCACTGTTGGTTACTCCATTATTGGGGGCAACTTCACTCTCAACTCTGCTCTACCAATTACTCAAGTTCCCGGCGAACCCTTGCAAGTCGCTGGAGAGATCTCAGTCAATGGGGGAGGTAGCCAACCCCTAATTAACACTATCGGTGACTTTTCTCAAGAGACTCTCCTACCCAATGGGGATTTGATTATTACTCAGCTGGGAACAGTTAACCTAGAGGCCCACACCGTCACAGGTAACCTGACAGTAAATAGCTTACCAGCAGCCGTTGTCAGTTTTAACCAAGTTCTGGATAACCCTGCCATCACTCTTAATCAAGACAATTCCTTTGGCGGTACCCTCCGGTTTAACACCACCACCGATGCCATCTTGTTGGAAGGTACCCCAGGGATTATTCATTAAGAAATAAAGTCTTGTTTTGAAATATAACCTAACCAGATAGGAAAGCAGTATTAGTAGTGACTTTGTCGCATTTAGATAACTTTTAACACTTTTCTTCATGATTTCTCAGATGTTGAT
>NZ_JAAHGN010000555.1:0-4889 GCF_010672485.1 Moorena sp. SIO2C4
CAGTTCTACCAAGATGCCAGTTCCACGCAAGATGCCCATTCCACCAACATGTCCATTCCAGAAAACTCTTAAAATCATTCCATTATTAAGCAACGCCCTAAAAAAAAGCGATCGCATTTCCTAATCCGATCGCTTTTTGCGGTTGTTCAGTTCTGTCAATAGTTTGGTGCAGTCAAGGATTAGGATGCCAGGGCGACTTCAACGGTCTGCTGCAATTCACCATTTTGATACATCTCAATCATCACATCAGACCCACCGATAAACTCTCCCTTAATGTACACTTGAGGAATAGTTGGCCAGTTGGAATATTCTTTGATTCCCTGGCGAATCTCGTAATCTTCTAGTACGTCTACGGTTTCGTACTTAATTCCTAGGCTATTCAGAATTTGGACAACGTTATTAGAAAAGCCACACTGGGGCATTAGTTTGCTGCCCTTCATGAATACCAAAATTTTGTGCTCTTGTGTTAATTTTTCTATTCTCTCTTTCAGTTCTGGTGTCATCGTTGTCTTAAACTCCTGGGATATCTAGATAGTTATTTCGATAGTCGATATTATATTAGTCTAGCGGGCGCGAAATCCTAGACTCTTCCAATTATGACTTAGGCCAGTTTACTGCTTGCCAGCCCAAGCTTCGGGGGTATAGGTTTTTAGAGCTAGGGCGTGAATGGCCTCCGTTGCCAACTCTTCGCTTAGGGCTCCATAAACCAGCTGATGTTGTTTCACCAAGGATTTACCTTCAAACTCGGAGGAGACAACAGTGGCTTGGAGATGGTTACCACCCCCTAAATCTTCTACTTTTACCTGAGCATCCGGTATCGATTCTTTAATCTTTTCTTCAACTTGCTGTGTACTAATCGGATCCATTTTTTTTATTCCAGTTTCTATTGGAATTTCTAAAATACACTAAAATTTAACGTAAGCATATGCGCTACGCGCACGCTACTTGAGGTGCGGTCAGCGGTCAGCGGTCAGCTTTCCGTAACTCAGATCAAACCAATGCTTACCTCTTGTTTTATTCAAAAGCACCTCAAGTAGCGTGCCCATAAGCTGTTCGCCCAGCGTGGCCATTCGCGTAGCGTGGCCAACGGCCAAGGCCATTGGCTGATAGCTGATAGCTGATAGCTTACAATTTAACTGCCTTTATTAGAACCAGCGGACGAGGTGGGCTGGCTATTGCCATTTCTAGGAAAGGGAGAATCGACGAATCCTAGCTCAAACAGCTGTTGGTAGGATTTTTTTCCCAATTCCCTGGTTGGATTTTGAGACCGAATAATTTGAATTAACAAGGGGACAGCTAATTCTGGCTGGTCATTGGCTCGATGGACTAGGGCTAGCCGATAGGTAGCTTCATCTCGCTTTTCAGCAGTTTCCAGGGCTTTTTGCCGTTGAGACTCGTAGACTCGGTTGTCAATGCCGGAAAAACTGGAAGCCAGCTGTTGGTAAAAGTTAGACAACTGGTTGAATATCTGACGTGCCTCTTGGAGTTTTTTGGCCGCTACGCTATAGTTCCCTGAATCAATAGCGTTCGTCGCCTCTTGCATCATCCGCTCTCCCCCCGGCATACTCAATAGGCTGTCTTCTTGAGTCAACGGCCCGGTATTGTTGGGGTCAGTGATGTCTGATTCTACTTGGATATCAGCACCTTGCGCCTGTGCTGGTGGCAGTACTACCAAAGCTGCCATCACGGGAAGAGCAACGAAACAGGCGAGCCTGACCGGATTAAGAGTGCCAGAATAAACCATACTATAGCTTTGGGAATTGGTTACCTAAAATAATAGAGTAAATCCAAACTATTGGTATAGTACCATTACCACAAACGATTAAGGGCTTCTTGGAAAGGTAAAGCAGGTACCAGAGTTGTTGGATCTAAGGTTCAGACTGAAAATAGTCCTAAAAGGTTCCCTATTCATCCCCGATGCCTATTAAAACAAACCTATTCCGTGGAAACTACTCCTGGTTTGAAGTCGGTTTTGAATAAACCAGCATCGGGAGTATGGCAATTACAGGTGGTGGATGATGTAGCGATGGATACGGGAAGGTTGAATAGTTGGGAGTTGATTTTGGGAGTTGGTTGAAGGGTTAAGGTTAGTGGGTTTAAGGTTAGGGGGTTGAACGCGAACGCGTGGCCAAAGGCCAAGGTTGAACGCGAACGCGTGGCCTTTTGGCCAAGGTTAGCTAGCTGATCGCTGATCGCTGATCGCTGATCGCTGATCGCTGATCGCTGATCGCTGAATGCTTACAGGTTAACTGGTTACCTTTGAAATTAACGATAAATAGAGATAAGACTTGATAAGTACCTGTTTTTCTGGCTTTAATGCCTGATTTCTATCCCTTCATCCATCTTTGGTGTCTTGATTAATTTTGACAGCATTAAAACGTCTCGTTATACTACTTTTGTAGTACAAGTGAAAGCAAAGTTTTTCCTTTGGCTTTGCGAAGCTAATGAATTTACCCAAGTCATGAATTTATTTAAGTAAGACTCAATTAACCTTGGGTCAGTGGTCCGTGAGCCATTACCCATTACCGATTATCCTTGGGTATTTCACTCAGCTAACCTTCAAGCAGCTAATCTTCAACCAGCCAACCTTCAACCAGCTAACCTTCAACCAGCTAACCTCCAACCAGCCAACCTTCAACCAGCTAACCTTCAACCCGCTAACCTTCAACCCGCTAACCTTCAACCCGCTAACCTTCAACCCGCTAACCTTCAAAATTGAGCCACCCATCTGTGGTCTTAGCTATGCATCTTACAACATCTGAAATCGATACGGAACGAGTAGCACTGACGGCTTACGATTTGTGGAAATCTTATGGCGTTCGCGTAGCGGCTCCAAAGGAGCATCGCACTGTCGTTAGTGGAGTTAGTTTTACCCTAAATCCTGGGGAAGTTTTGGGTTTACTTGGACCGAATGGTGCGGGTAAAACGACTACGGTGGGAATGCTCTACGGCGCAGTTGTGCCTAGTCGTGGCTTTGTACAGTTGGGTCAATATCAGGTACATTCTCAAGGGCGACAGGTTCGTTTTTCCATGGGGATTGTTACTCAAGAGGATAATCTTGACCCGGACTTCACCGTATTTGAGAATTTGGTTGTCTTTGCCCACCACTACCGGATCACCGGTAAGTCAGCTCGGACACGAGCAGGGGAGTTACTGGAGCTCGTGGGGCTACAGGATTATGCTCAGCGGCGGATTGATGAGCTATCTGGTGGCTTGAAGCGGCGTTTGGTATTGGCACGAGCCTTGATTAATCATCCCCAAGTCGTGTTTTTAGATGAGCCTACTACAGGACTTGACCCGGATGCACGGCAGGATTTTTGGAAGCTGGTGATTCACCTGAAACATCAGGGGTGTGGGGTGTTGTTGACTACTCACTATATGGATGAAGCACAACGGTTATGCGATCGCTTAATCTTACTTCAGCAGGGTAAGGTGATTGACGAAGGTACCCCCGATGACCTGATTGAGCGCACTGTTGGTAAAGAGCTAGTGGAGATTGAGGGAATCTCGCCAGATATCCTGCAACAATTAGCGACTCAGTACGGAACTTGGTATCGCACCTTTGGCAGTAACTATCTGATTGCATTACCTATGGACAATCCCCAACCTCTCTGGCAGGACCTAAATACGATTCCATCTGTTAGTCTAACCCGCCGCCGCACCAACTTAGAAGATGTATTTTTACGACTGACCGGAACATCATTGGATTGATTAAGTTAGACAGGTTTACTATCAACATCCGCTTTACTAATTGTAATATCTTATATTGGGATATTTGTAATTAGTTAGGACTTACGAAGTTTAGTTGGGCCTAATTTTAGGGGGGAATGATGTCAAAGTCCCCCAGAATTGGGGGATTTAGGGGGCAATGGGTAAGTTCTGTTAATAATTAATTAGTAATTTTGTAAAATCTTAAAATAAAAATGAAAGGAATTTCTGTAACATTTTGGGGTATCTACTCGGTCTGGCATCGTCATGCCAAAGTGTATCAAAAAACTTGGCTAGTCAATAGTTTACTCCCAATTTCTGAACCTATAATCTATCTGATTGCCTTTGGCTATGGTTTAACTCCCCTAGTGGGAGATGTTTCTTACTATGGTCAACCCACATCTTACTTGAACTTTATAGCTCCTGGAATGATCGGACTTGGGGTACTATTTCAGTCATTCTTTGAGGGAGCATTTGGGAGTTTTTTTCGCTTGAGTTTTCAAAAAACTTGGCATGCACTGCTGACAGCACCGTTGACTTTCATGGAAGTATTTATTGGAGATTGGCTATGGGCAACTACAAAGGGAGCTCTAGCTGGTACCATCACAGGGTTAGTAGCGGTGATCTGGGGACTTTACTCTGGCTGGCAATTGCTGGTATCTTTTCCTGTAATTATTTTGGGGAGTATGCTGTTTAGTGCTATTGGGCTATTTACAGCCGGAACGGTGCGTACTGTTGATCAGATTAATGTGCCAATTTTCTTGTTTATGATACCAATGTTTACTCTCTGTGGTACTTATTTTCCTAGGGATACATTACCCACTGGACTGGGTTATGTTGTTGCTATTTTACCCCTATCATCGATAGTTGATTTGTTACGTTGGCCTTTAGGGTTACCAGAGTTCTGGTTTTTAGAATTAATCTGGTTGTTGGTATGTACTGCTGTGTTTTCTAGGCTAGCTTGGCGTCAGATTTATCCGATTCTATTCCGTTGATTAGTCAAAGGGAGTAGGGAGTAGGAAAAGAGAGGGAAGTGTGGGAAGTGTGGGAGGTGTGGGGAGGTGGGGAGATGGGGAGATGGGGAGATGGGAGCATGTCACTTATGCAGAACATTTGTACGCTTATTTGGGTAATCGGTAATAGGTAATGGGTAATAGGTAATGGGTAATAGGTCTGAGGGG
>NZ_JAAHGN010000556.1:0-4885 GCF_010672485.1 Moorena sp. SIO2C4
TCAGATGGGGAGTCAGATCAGTTTTCCCTATTGCCTATTGCCTATTGCCTATTGCCTCTTGCCTCTTGCCTATTGCCTATTGCCTATTGCCTCTTGCCTCTTGCCTCTTGCCTATTGCCTGTTACCGATTCCCGATTCCCGATTCCCGATTCCCGATTCCCTGTTCCCTGTTCCCTGTTCCCTAATATGAAAACCCCTATAGCAAGCATAATAATGTCAAAATAATCACAACCAGTTTGTCTGAAGAGTCCTCATGGAATGGCATATAACTGATGCTCAAAGTCTGGCAATTATTGACCGTGAAATAGGCGAGCATGTCTTTTCACCAGCGGAATACGAGATTGTGCGGCGGGTGATTTATGCCACAGCCGACTTTGAGTATAAGTCTCTGATTCATTTTTCTGAGCGGGCATTACAAGCAGGAGCAGCAGCTCTAGCTGCTCGTAGCACAATTGTAGTGGATGTGCCAATGGTACAAGTAGGGATCACTCCCCACATTCAAGATACCTTTGCTAATCCTGTGTATTGCAGCATGGAAACCCTCACTCGTCCTCAAAAAGAAAAGACTAAGGCAGCCTGGGGGATGCAAACCTTAGCTAGACGCTATCCAGAAGGAATTTTTGTGATTGGTCAAGCTCAGACAGCTTTAACAGTATTGGTGGAGTTGATTGAGGCAGAGGAAATTCGACCAGCCTTGGTGATTGGGGTACCTGCGGGATTTGTCGAGGTGGATGTGGCTAAATCTCGGTTGACGGACTCTTTGATTCCCCACATTCGGATTGATGGTCGTAAGGGTTCTGCGGTAGTGGCTGCTGCTATTGTTGATGGCTTAGTAGACTTGGCTTGGCAAGCCTATGGCCAGGATGATATTGACTTCTCACACGCCTAAAAGGGCGTTGCCCAATTGTGGAATAATCGAGAATAACGGGTAATCGGTAATCGGTAATCACCTTCGGTCAAGCTCATTGACCGCAACCCTCTGTTGGTGATCGATCAAAATTTGGCTAAGATCCTGTCAGCAACGGTTTAGCAAAGGGATAAGGATGGCAACTGCGGTTAAACTAATAGCTCCAGGTTTTTGTGTAAAGTACCCGAAAACCCCCTGGAGTGTGATATATGTCGAAGATGCTTCAGGCAAGTTTCATTTCCGCCTTAGTAGTCGAGACTTCAAATTTGAACCCCGCGATCGCTACCGTTACCCAACTCATGAGGCGGCTAAACGGGCAGCATTGTGTTTTCTGGAATTACTCAAACGTATAGAGCGATCGCGGATGCGCATGAGCATTCTGCTAGAAATTGGTATTCTTAAATTTCCCCGACAGACCTATCACTCCTATGAAATCTGGTTATTGATTGATCGCACTCGCTATAGTTGGGAGGTAATAACAGCCAATGGTTTTTGTTTCCGCTCCCAGCGCTGGTACAAAAATCCTAACAGTCCGATTCTTAAAGCCAAGAAACATATTGACCGGGAGCTAGCGATCTATCAAATCAAAGATGTGGTTGGCTGGGTTTAATCACTAATGACTTCAGCCCTCAGCGGTCAGCCCTCAGCGGTCAGCTTTCAGCTTTGTGGCAGAGGCCACAAGCGCTGTGACTTTCGTGACTATTAAACAAATGGTTACCTAAGCTGATGCGCATTTAAATTAGTTTTTCCCTGTTCCGGTGATCCGCTGTTCCCTGTTCCCTTTTAGGAATTTAGGTATCCCAATCTAAATGCTGAACAACTTATTTGATTCAAAAGCACCTCAAGTAGCGTGCGCGTAGCGCATATGCTGATAGTTTAATGCTGATAGCTGATACGCGACAGGCTGATAGCTAATAGCTGAATGCTTACCTAATGACTATCATCAGTATCAAAACACTTATGCCCGATAGTGCCATCAGGAAATAAGAAAAGAGGACAAAACGGTAATTTTATGGGTATGCTCACAATTGTCGTAGGCTCCTGCTGCGGTTGATCATTATGAGGCCAACGAATCCTGCGACTTGTACCACCGACAACATCAGTTATTTTATGATCACTACTGTCAGAAACAAAGCTGTCACTCTCTAACCTCTCGGTGAAACCTAAATCAGAGATTTCCATGATAGCCATATATCCAATTTATTTCTATTGATTGTTTATATAAACTTCCCCCATAGCTAATAGAAAAGTCTTGCCATATTGGCCATAAGTTACAAAACTTTAAAATTGTCAACTATCAATTAATTAAGGGAATCGGGAATCGGGAATCGGGAATCCGGAATCGGGAATCGGGAATCGGGAATCCGGAGTAGGGAATCGGGAATCGGGAATCGGGAAAACTAGACCTCTTGCAAAAATAAATATGAAATCAAAATCTATCCCTTTTGTATGCATGCCTTTTGCCTTGTCAACACCCACGGTTTATGAGACTTATGCAAGAGGTCTACTGATCTGACTCCCCATCTCCCCATCTCCCCATCTCCCCATCTCCCCACACTCCCTATTCCCTATTCCCTATTCCCTATTCCCGACTCCCGACTCCCGACTCCCGACTCCCTAAAACTATATAGCTTAACTGATGCGAGTTGCTTTTTCGCGGTACTTGTTGATAAGTTTATTGAACAATTGATTCAGCTGTCCAATGCAAAAACTATTCGGAGTCATCATTTTAGTGTTAGGATAAAAATAGAATTTATTTGAGCTGATCGACCCATAATTTACGTCCTTAAAGTTAATAGCAACCTGCTGATTTCCCACGGATAGAACTTGAAACCAAGTCGCTATCGTAGGGGGTAATTTTTTACTCAGACGCAAGGAAATTTTGGGACTCGAAAGAGATTGAGCGTAGGCTGGGGTTAAAAATGGTTCATAGCGTTCAGCTTCTGGAGTTAGCTGCTTAATAAAGGCTAAACTTACACCTTTGACCAGTTGCCGCAGGCTATGGGCATCGTCTCCAACCACTTCTTTGACTAACGTACTTCTAGCGATCGCATCGTTAAGATTCTTCGGGTCAGTCACACTGAGGTGAGTGCCACCAATGGCGCTAATCAAATACTTAGAACCCCCCAACTGATTAAAAGACCGTAACTGATGGTCTAGAGCTGGTGTAATGGCATCCTCTGTGCCCGTTAACATTAAGGTTGGTACAGTAACTTGACGCAAACCCTTAGTACCAAACAAACGCCCGGTTACACTATTCAAAGCGATCGCTTGCACCACTCGCTGATCAGTAAGATTAACCTCGTCTTCTGGTAAATCAGCCGCTGCACATTGGAACCAATCTGCTGGGGATCTGCCCACAGGAGAGCGATTTTTACAAAACCGTCGCAGTTCCTCTAAATTGAGTTTTCCCCCAGCCAACGCTAAAGCCGTGTAGCCCCCCAAGGAATGACCAATAATTGTAACTTGTTGAGTATTCAGTTTACCAAGCATGGTAGAATATCTATCGTTGATGTCAGCCAACTCATCCAGGAGAAAGCTGACATCTTTGGGACGGTCAATAAACTCCCCCGGAGGTAACAAATCCCCAAGTTTACCAGGTGCTGACAAACTGTTAATCCTGGTAAAGTTGCTGCCAGGATGCTCTAGGGAAGCTACAGTAAGGCCATGGGAGGCTAGATGGCGTGCTAAATATCTCAGAAATTTGCGGTCTGCAGCAAATCCGTGGGAGAGAACTACCATTGGTCCAGTGGTATCCTCAGCCCAGTATAGATCTACAATAATAGTACGTTGCCGTTGTCGGTCTCTTAGTCTTAGTTTACGCTGTTTAACCAATTGGGGACCGGAAGTAGCAGGGTCAAATCTAGGGCGAAAGGTGGCAGCGTCCGCAACAGCCAAATCTTGCTCTAAGATCGGACCAACTGCTAAACTTTTCCAATAAGAGGCATTAAGTTGTAGGGCAATCCCAACAGCAGACGAAGCATCCAAAGTGATCTTTTCTCCTGGGTAAGCCCGTAAGAAACTCAGCACACTTAAACCATTAACTTGCCTTGCTCCTAACAACAGAGCAGCTTTTAATTGCTCTAAACTACTATCGGGGAGTGCTAACCCTAGTCTGTCCAACAACCGTGCGCCATCGCTGGAGAGGAGAAGGTCATTGATAAAGGTTTCTGTGGTCTTAGGGTTGAGTTTGAGGCTATTGGTCAAAATCTTCCGAATCTGTGGCGTGAGGATATCTCGATAGGGTTGCAGTGCTGGTGATAACTCCCCTGTCTCAGCAAACGTTTCTAATTCCTTGATAGCGACAGATTGCTCAAATGGCCCTAAGCGTAGAGTGAGATACTCAGCGGCAAAAACTGGTGGGGTAATTGCCCAAAACAGAGTCACAAAGAGACTACCTAGAGCACCCTGTCTGATTTTTTTAATTTGACCTATTGAACCATTACAGTGTTTTTTCTTCACAGAAGATTCAGAGGTATGGCCGCGATCAGACCATGGCAGCTGAAAATTGATCATTAGCGATGTATGCAGAATGTGAGTGCGGATATTTCGATCAAAGCCGACTTAATCAAGACTCGACAAGCCCATCGAAATATTTTTTCTGCAGCACTTCTGCACTAAAGGGTAAGCTATCAGCTATTAGCTATTAGCGTGTCGCGTATCAGTTCTCAGCTATTAGCTATCAGTTATCCGCTATCAGCTATCCGCTATCAGCCATCAGCTATCAGCCTATGGGCTACTTTAGGTGCTACTTTAGGTGCTATCAGCGCTCAGGCAAAGGCTGACCGCTGACCGCTGACTCCTGACCGCTGACTGCTGACTACTGAATGCTTACTATTAATGAAGTAGACACACCTATTTCTTCCCGATTCCCCACTCCCGACTCCCGACTCCCGATTCCCTACTCCCGACTCCCGACTCCCGACTCCCGACTCCATACTCCCTTTCCCAAATAACTAAATACTCGTATTTAATATA
>NZ_JAAHGN010000557.1:0-4884 GCF_010672485.1 Moorena sp. SIO2C4
TGGAGCAGTAAAGTCAGAAGAGGGAAAAGGTAAAAAATTATGTGTACCTCATGAGGCTAAAAACCGCTATATCGATTCTCAACAATACAGGGACTATTTTGGCAGTAATTAATTTGACAGTAATTAATTGGACTTGGTACTAGAGCTTGTTGCCGATCTGGCTCAGGAAATCCTTGGGTGTCTTGACCTGCTCAGCACCTTTTACTCCTTGTGGTCAAAACCCATCCATAACCCCTTTGATGCTACGCCCTTGTTCGGTTTCAGCTACAATTTCCTTTACCGGATTGGGGGGGTGGAAGAATGGATAGGGCAGACTTCTGGGCACTGCTGGATAGGATTCAATAAGTTGATTGGGTATGCTTCTTTGAGTACAATCAGGAAGCTATGTCCAGATGCGCTCCCACAGCGTGAGCAAAGCTCAATCGCACAGGGTGAACTTTGCTCAATCCCTTGAGGATTATGAGTTGGATTAGATTTAAGGGTCGGATCATTTCCTGTAGCTCGGATCAAGTATGAGCCAGATGCTTCACAGAAGGTGATGGCAAATTTTAGCTGGGTCGAAGTTCCGACCATGACCTGATATAAGTCAAGGACGGTTTTAATAAAGTGGGCGTTAACAATGATGATGTTACTCCCCCTGACGAAATTTCCATGCTAACCACTTTCAGTTCGATTCCCACCGACCTCTCTGCCTTAGTTAAACACTAAAAACCCTAAATTAAACGGTAAACTTATATAATATTCCCAGCCGAAGTAAAATAACTGCCAAAATGCCAAATATATCCCCGCATCATAGATACTTCTTCTGATGGCAAGTGGCCTTCTGTAGATCTAATTATGACCTTAGCCTTGACAAAAATGCCTAAGTATGAATATAGAAAAGGGAACAGGGAACTTCGGATCAAAATTCTCACAATTCCTACACGGATTGCTATACAAGCAAACTAACATCAACAAGCCACAGTTGTTGCGAAATTCCCGGCAAAATAACTCCCACAACTTACACAAAACTGGACTCCAAAACCTATAACTAGTAGGGTGCGTTATTAACGCACCCTACTAGTAGAGTTATTGCCTAAGTCCTGTTCTCAAAAAGAGACTAGACCACTGGTGATAGTAAGAATGATTAGTGATTAATCAGTCTATTTGAGCCATCTATGTAAAAAATGCATAATCCCTAAAGCCTTAGAATGTCAAGGGTGTCTATGTCTACTTTGTATCTCTAGTTACTGGAGTGGCTGTAGTGCTTAACTCAATGCTTGGGGTTGCTACCCCTTGAACTACCAACACTGAGCAAGGAGCATGGTGAACAACATAGTTACTCACACTACCCAGCACCATTTCTTTTAAACCCCCAAGCCCTCGACGACCTAGAACAATTAAATCCGCACCCCACTTTTGGGCTAGATCACAAATTCCTAGACCCGGATCTGCCAATTGACAAGATACTTCGGCAGCGATACCATCAGCATTTGCCTGTTGAGCATAACTCCTTAGCCACCCTTTGTTTTCCTCAAGGTGTTTTTGGAGATTTTCTTGCTGAACCTTTCGGATACTACCATACACGTCTACATCGGCTATGGTGCCAAGACCTACGTAAGGAGTCATCATTTCCTGAGGTTCCCAGTTAAGGCAGTGTACTAGCATCAGAGTACTCTGTTCCTTTTCGGCTAGGTCTAAAGCCTGTTCAAACACTGCTTCTGCTTGGGATGAGCGGTCCATTGCTACCAGAATCTTTTTGTAAGCCATGATTAGTTTTTCCTCGTCTCTTCAAATTATTCAAATGGGGGCTCGAAGACATGGAATTTAAGTACTTCCAGAAAATAAATTAAGGGTTGCCCTTGTCTGGTAAAGATAGGGAAGATGGGTAAGATACTGAGGTTCGCTGGAAGCTATAATCCCTGACCTTGAAGACGTTGAGTGAATAATTTATTGTAGTCAGTGGTTTAGTCAGTGCTGTAGTCAGATGCTACTCAATGTGATAGGGTTCTATAATTTAATTATAGAAAAACTACTGACAGATATTATACTGGTTAACTATTTGTAACACTTATTGTATTGGTCTAGAAATAGCAATGAGATGATAATTATTAGGGTGAATGATTAAGGAACCCTAAAACTAGAGAAAAGTAGAGTTATTGCCCCATTTCTGTTACCTTACGCAATAATAAGGTTCAAACCAGGAAATGAACGGACTCGACTGAGGTGAATCAGGCACTAACTCTACCACTCCGTCCTTATTAAGAATCCATCGATTAGCTTCAATAATTCTAGACCGACGTGAGTTAACTGCATTGGGCTTAGCAGCATGATCAGGATTTTTCCGGCGGCGAGTTCTGTGGCGAGGTAATGGCCGTAAATCCATCCACAGGGTTTCACCCACAAGAGGTTTAGTGGGGTCTGTGGGTAAGCCACCCCGCCCAAATTGGGTAAATTGATTGCCGAGATCGGTACCGCAACCAGTGGCAACTAGCAGTTTGGGATTAACAAAATTTTCCGGTAGCTGGAATAATGCAGCGCTAGGGTCGGGGTCAGGTGCATTAATTTCCACAGTACCGCTAAAGGAAGCTCCCAGTTGGGAAGAAGCGGTAATATCACTATCTGGGGTTTTTTGTTCTCGAAATTCAGTGCCAAAAATGCCTAAGGCATTAGACATCTCCAAAAATTAACCTCAAACCCTTGCACTGCCTGGGTCAAAACCGAGTTTCTGGAGATGTCTATTGATAATCACTCGTCCGCCAAAGCTATCTTCAGCATTGGCCGTGATATCGCTATTTTCTAGGGCAACTAGCAAGTCAGTATCAATAGTAATATTACCGCCAGTGGCAGCATTTTCGGCATTGGTACTGATATTACTGCGATCGCGCATTAGGATTAGCTGGGAATCCAGGATAATATTGCCCTGCTCCCCAGCACTGACTTCAGCAGAAAGGCTCCCTAATTGATCTAATACAATCGACTCAGCGGTAATGTCGAGATTACCAGCCTTGACCCGAATGGTAATAGTGCCAGCATCCCCAGCTCCACGGGTAGAAGAGGAAAATCTTGCTTGATCACTGACAAGCAAATGCTGAGTTTCAATGGTTAAATTGCCCCCATCCCCGGAGCCCTGTGTAGATGTATAAAAGCCGCTGGCAAATAGAAGACGATCAGGTGAGCTACCAATGGCTTCGACTAAGTTAGCTCTAACTATTACACTGTCCCCATCCCCATTACCCCGATTAATGGAGCGAATTTGAGCGCCATCACGCAACTGCAAAACTGGAGTGTCAACAACCACCCTCCCAAGCTGGCCAGTTGCTTCAAGTGTGGCGTTGCTATCGATGCGCCCACGCTCTTCAACGGTACTTGAAAGCATCATAGATTCGTTTGCAGTCATGGTAATCTGACCAGCATTACCGGAGCTCAAGGTCTCGGTAATTACAATACCGATACTTTTTAGCTACCAGAATCTACCAAAGGCTAATTCTGGCTCACTAATGCAAGCTGTTCACGAAGTGTCGGCTTTGCCGAATCACTCAGCCAGGGGGTATCTCCCAAAGCTCGTAGAAATATTCCACGAGCGCCGTTGATATCTCGTTCGCGAAGCGTGACCAAAGGTCAATCCATTGTTCGACCATCAACTTTTGATTTAATAATTTTGCTTCCGCCTATATTGACCAGTTCTCCTGTCCAGCTGACAGTTTTACTGGTATAAGCTTCACAAACGTCTACGACGATTTTTCCAGTCTCTTGAGCTTTGTGTTTCAGAAACTCTTTGAATCGATAGTGAGCAAAGTTGAGCATGTTCCGGACAGTCTTAGATCTTATTCTCCTATTCCCTTTTTTAGACATTTGAGCTGTTTCAAAAGTGGGCAGTAAAATAACATCAAAGTTGTCAACCATAAATCTAGCCGTCTTATGATGAAGCTCGTTTATTAGATTCTGGATTTTGATTACCATCCGTCGGGCAGCTTTCCTCCTTCGGCGTTTCTGTCCAGCCTTAGATTTACTAATCCTAGACATCAAATTATCTAAGTGCTGACATAATCGCTGAATCCGAGAAAAATCTCCATCTCCAATCTTTCCTACAGATGTTTCACTAAAGAAAGTGATAAAAGTCCTAACTCCAGGGTCTAAAGCAACTACTCTGCCTTGGTTTTCGGTTTTATTTTTAGTTACTTTATAGGGAACAACTAGATAATAGTTCCCATTGTTACTGGTTAGTCGGCAATCGCAAATATCATCAGGAAGACCTTCAGTCTAAGTTATCTTTCCCAGTTTTGTGTGATATATTCCCGCCACGGAAACTGCTGATTTTGGGATATAGCAAGACTGAATGGGGTTTTGGCGAGACCTGAACCTTACTCTGTTTATTTGTGAGGTCTTCTTGTATTTCTTTTTGGCCTCCCGAACAGCAGTGCAAGCATCCTTAATCGCTATAGATTTAATTTGATAAGGTACTACTTTACACCACTCAGGTAGGTCGTTTAATAGGTCGGTTTTGATAGCTTTCCAGTTAGCTTTTACAATGCCCTCCTGGAGTATTTTGATGGTTTTATTGAACACATAACGGGACACTCCAAACCATTGGCGAACAAGCCTTCGCTGTTCAGGGTTTAGGAACAGTCGCATCTTCTTTGATTTTCTTCCCATATTTTCTGAGTCCGTGGACACGGCATGAGAAGACATGAATGATGGAGAGAAGATCTGCGGTTTGCTCGGATTCTGGACAACTTTCAGGTTGGTCGAGAACCAGGATTTTTCCACCGTTGAGACCGACCGGAGATGAAACCTTAGAGTAGTGCAGCCTTACTACAAAACCTTTACCCTATGCTGCATAATTTACCAACTATAAAGGCTGCACTACTCTTACGGTAACTTCTAACCAAGTACTCAATGAGT
>NZ_JAAHGN010000558.1:0-4878 GCF_010672485.1 Moorena sp. SIO2C4
AAACCTAGGTCAAAGACCAACTACGCTTGGGGAGAGGAGACCTCTATTTTTCCTGGCTCCGGCAAGGGATAACAAGTCACCTCGTTGAAACAAGAATCCCCGTCCTTCCAGGGCGGGGAGTGTCAAACAATTAACAATATGCTTCAAACCTATTCATGATTGTTGGGAGAGGCGTTTGACTGGTTCACCCCCTAATAAGTTATGGGCATCTTCCAGAAAAGCTGGTATTTGATCAGCATGAGGACTGTTACGCAAACATTGGCTCAGGTCTAATTCTCTGAGCCGATTGGCTGGGGCACCAGGAAACCAGTGACCCCCATTAGTTAAGAGGTTGTAGCGCATTTTCGCATACTCTACGAGATCGTAAGCGATCGCTAAATTCCTCAACCACAAAATCACTGGAATATTTATACCCCCTGGAGTTTCTGAATGGGTGGGTAAACCAATGTGCCAACTTCGGAACCAGTCTTCTCCCAATTTTGCGATCGCTTCTGACTCCAAACGCTCTAAAATCGGCGGTAATATTTCCTCTGAGCGCTCCAGAAGTTCTACAGCTTTAAGGTGTTCATCAAAATCTGATGGTCGAGATGCCCCTAGACTCAACGTATGCACCTGGGGATGGCTCAAACAAAACAAATCATTAAACACCATTGGGCTAAGGGGAGCACAAAGTTCCACTAACCGTTGTGGTGGTTTATAGAGCATACCCCCTTTATCGGAAGGGCTAATGATGAACACCCCCATATCGTGACGAGTAGCGGCTTCAATGGCAGGCCAATTTAACTGATTAATGTAATACCAGTGCAAGTTAACGTAGTCAAACTGGTCCGTTTCAATGGTTTTAACAATCACATCTGTAGGACCATGAGTCGAGAATCCAATAAACCGTACCTTCCCCTCTGCTTTAAGCTGTCGCGCTACATCTAAATAACCACCAGGACGGATAGTATCATCTAGCAACTCAGGGGTATTAATCCCATGGATTCCCAGTAGGTCAACATAGTCAAGTTGTAATAAAGCTAGGGATTGATTAAACTTACGACGAAATTCTTTGGGGTCAGGCTTAGGATTAACTTTAGTCTGAACAATCAGTTGTTCTCGGGGAAATTTTGGCAAAATCTCTCCTAATTGCATTTCAGAAGTACCGTAGCCACGAGCAGTTTCTATGTGATGAATGCCAAGCTCTAGAGAACGGCGGATTGTTGCTTCCAAATTCTGTTGATGATCTTGGGGAATTTGCTCCTTGGGAACATCCTGCCACTTGAACTGGTATCGCATACCACCACAGGAAAAGACTGGCATCTGTAATTCTGTACGCCCAAATCTTCGATATTGCATCATAAACCTGCTTTGAATCACACAGCTGCTAGTGTCTGCTCTTTGAGCATCTAACTATTTTTAGATTACTTTACAACGTCAGCATTCAGCCGTTAGCATTCAGCCGTCAGTATTCAGCCGTCAGCTTCAGCCGTCAGCATAGTGTAGCTTACCCATAGCCCATAAGCAGATCAAGTAGTGTGCGCTACTTGATCTGCTACTTGATCTGCTATCAGGTATCAGCCAAAGGCTGTGGCCAAGCTATGGGAATAGTTTATCCCCGTAGTGCATGCTACACCGAACAGCTTTTGAATAAAATAAACTGACAGCTGACAGCTGACGGCACCTCAAATAGCATCTCAAGTAGCGCATATGCTTACCAGGCTCCAATGTTTTGGCATAAAAAAATCTAGCGTTTACCAAGCTAATCAGGTACAATGAGGATAGCTCAGATAATTCTCCTAAAAAACCATGAAAGCCTACTCTGTTGACCTTAGACAAAAAATTATTGATGCTTATAATCAAGGCAATATCTCTCAACGTAAGCTTGCTCAACAGTTTAATGTTGCCTTAAGCTTTGTTCAAAAATTACTCAAACAGTATCGAGAAACCGGAAATATTGCTCCCAAAGTTAGAACTAAACAAACTCCGATAAAACTTACCCCAGAGCAATTAAATATTCTCCGAGATCTTGTCATCAAAAACCAGGATGCTACGTTAGATGAACTCCGGATTTGGTTAGCCGAAGAAACGGGAGTTTTAATTGGTCGTTCCACAGTCGATCGAATGATTAAACGTTTGAATTTAACCCGTAAAAAAAACATTATACGCCACAAAAATAGGCACAAATAAATTCAAAAATAATCTTTATATTTCCTGGATAATGGATACTAGTGCAATGGGGAATCGTGGTCATATTACTGATTCCCCATTACCTCATGCCAATCACCAAAATTTAGGGACTATTTGATAAGTGATTAACCAGACTTAATCTCAAATCTCTTTAGCTGCCTGCTGAATCAGATGACGAGCAACAGTTTGAATCCCAGTATGCTCATAACAATTGGTGCTAGCGTCTAGAAATGCCGCTACATAGTCTAACTTGTCATCAGCAACTTCTATAAAGCCACCCAGACGGTCAAACAGTGACTCAGGGCTTAACCCAGTAGAGGAAATTAAATTATCCATCCAGTCACCAACTGCATCAAACGTGTTACTGATAAATCCCTGTTTATCGGATTCAGGAATTGAGTCACTGATAGCTGCAAAGGCAGGATTGTCTCCTAGAGCGGACTCCCCTCCTTCATCCAGACTATTTCGTACTTTAGACATGAAGTCAGCACCGAGAGGAATTAGACCATCGATGCAAACTAAGGCTACCATCCGCATCAGAGCTTCCTTATGATAGTTTTCTGCCACAGAAGCAGCAAAATCTACCGGATTAAAACCAAGGCCGTGAATCTTGCTATGAGCGATCAGTTCTCCGACTAGTTTTATGCTCAAGTCAACAGATTGAACGGTGTCAGCTTTGGGAGTCAGTCTGTCTAAGAATGGAATCCAGCTGAAGGTATCCCCAACTTTGTCAGCTAAAGCCGCTGCTGCGATCGCTGTGTCAGTCTTGTCAAGAGTTTGGTAAATCCAGATAGCTGTTTGGTATCCCTGATCAGGGTCTTCGTACAGCTCAAGGGCGCGTACGCGAATTGACTCAATCACATCTGGATCTGTTTCCCCTGTAACTGAGCTAATTGTATTGTCAAAACCGACGAGATTTTCCCATTCCCCCGGAACAACAAAATCCAGTACATTCAGGATTTTTACGGTTATATTATCCGTTGGAAGTTCGTCAACTAATTCAATAATTGATTGACCCATTTTCAGTTGTTTTAACTATAAACTTCTCTCAGGAAAACATACACCATTGTAAATGTCAATTGTGAATAAAGTATGAAAACAATCCTAATCTAATCGGCATTGCTTAGGGAGCATACTGAGCCAAACTAATTAACGTCAAAGTCTACAGGTGCGACCCGTGGCGAATTTAATTCGCCAACGGAAAGCGCACCTCAGGAAATTCAGGAGAACTTGGTTCAGCTTCTAGCAGTGCGGCAACTCCATCCCCCTTGAGCTGATTACCAATTACTAATAGCTTTTTGCCAGTAACATTGTAAATGTCATAACGTTCATTGCCTTCAAAAAGGTTATTTCCAGGAGTACTAGCAGTGCCTAAATCTGGCTGAGATTGGCTAATCGCTACCAAGCCATCCCGACTATTGTTGATAATTTGGTTCTCGCGCAGCACAGGACGTGCAGACCCTTCAATCACCACCCCGTCAATGTTGTCACGAATCTGATTATTTACTACCAAGGGTGAACTGTTGCCCCCTATCGCCAAACCATGACCGGTTTGCTCAATAATATTGCCCCGGATTTCTCCTGTTGCTTCCCGAGTTACAGATATACCGTTTCCTTGGTTATTGGCAAAACGATTATTTTCAATCAGAGGGTTTCCTTTACCACTAACAAACACTCCTTCCCGATGGCTATTGATAAAGGTATTGTTGCGAATGATGGGATTGGTGGATTCTACCCACACACCACTCCCTCTGGTATTAGGATTAGTAATAGTTAGTCCCAGAATCTGAGCATCTTGAGCTGCCAATATCGTTACATTCTGACCTGCCCACGTGCGACTGAGGTAAAGACCGCCACCAATTATAACTACTCCTTCACCTCTAGGGGACTTGTTTCCCTGGAGAATCATGCCAGGTTTGAGTTTAAGGGGAAAGGTTTCTCCCTGTTCAACGGTGTACTGACCTGGCGCTAGCTGGATAGTAGCTAAGGGACGAGCTTGCTTTAAGGCATAGGTAATGGTTTTGAAGGGATTAGCAGTGGTTAGACCAGCGTTTTCCGTGTCCGTACCCTGTTGAGAATCCACGTAAAAAACTTGCTTGATCCCTGGTGGCGACTGCCTAGGTTTCGGTCTCGGGAAGGTACGAGTAGGAAAATTGTCTGGTGTTGGTCTACTTATCCGGTCAGATGAATCCCATTGTTCACAGCCTGTTACCGCTAAAGCAATAATTAATCCAGCAGCAACTAATACAAAGTTACGGGACTCAGTTAGCTTAGAAACTTTGTATTGCAGCATTGTCAAGGTCAGTACTCAACTGGATGGAATTAAAATTTTCTTCAAGTATTATTAACTATTATTCTAGTACTATTCTATTGGAGATTTTGTCCCTTTTTGAGTATAGACGTTCCTTGACACTCCCATCACGCTCATCAAAGATTATAGTGTTCGCGTAGCGGCTCCAAAGGAGCTGGGATTCTTAAGAGTAGAAAACCCTTAACGGCTGAGCCAAACAGCCTCTACACCCTCCGACTCAAAAAATCATTGGGCTTACTTTTTCAAGATTACAGTTGGTTTACCCTTTTAGCAGCGATGCAGCGCGGTCTTGGGGAGGCAGCGCGGTCTTGGGGATCTCCCCCATGAGCGACTGCCGTGGTTTCCCCCACTCGCTATTGCATCAAGACAATGCCAGGAAATTGGCAGTGCCCGTTTTC
>NZ_JAAHGN010000559.1:0-4869 GCF_010672485.1 Moorena sp. SIO2C4
TCTCTCCCCTGGTGGCACCAAAATGGTGTCGAGTCTCCATGAGTTTTTTCTTTTCTTCTTCCGTAAGAGTCTTCAGGAATCCTTCCACATAAGCCAACGTGGTCATCCCACCACCACAATCAGAAGGCTTTTTGCACCAAAGCACTAGATAGTTCGGTGGGGTTTGATAATCGCTGGCTTCTGTATGAGGAAGCAAACGCCTTTCACCTCTGGCATCGGAAAATTTCATCAATTCTGGTTCATATCTGACATAGAAAATCGGTTGCCCATATTGCAGGATTAACTCACCACCTGTGACCAATTTTGAAAATTCGATCCAGTCAAAATTGGGGTCTTCAGTTTCCACATAAATAAAGTTGTTTTGCTCCAGTAAGTTCTGATAATCAGTAATTGATTTATCAAATTCGGGCATTTTAATTGCCTGAGCAGTTAACATCAAAACTCCTTTTTTTTATAAGGCTGACAAAAATTAACTATAGGGGAAATAAATTCAATACTGGTTACTTGTTTACATTTTTTTAAAAAAAAACACATAATAAAATATAAAACAACTAATTATTAAGTAATTACAATGGATTCGTGATATATAAGGGTGTTTCTCAACCAGAGGTTTTGCCATTTATGCCACGGGGGACTTTCATCTGTTCAAAGTTTCCCTCTTAAGCTGCTGTGCATTTTCTTGATGCCGTCGCTCATGGGGGAAACCGCCTGTTCCCTTGCTGCATCGCTTAAATTGCCTATTTTCCAATTAGAAAAAAACCTCAAAACCCTCTCCCCATCTACTATCTACGCCAGCTAGCCAGTTAAGTGTGTAACAGCTTATTAAGGGGGGCTGTAGTCATAGTCAAGCTTTTAGCATTTAAGACAAGCTTCTAGATTCAGTCTCTTAGAGACTTTTTGTTAAATAAAGGTTAAAGTTAGTTAAAGTTAAATAAAGCTTAAATTATTGCGTAGGGTGAGATAGGCGGCGAGTACTTTAAAAGCTCACCTGTAGCGAGAGCTGTCTGCCTTAACTCACCCCTATTAAGTACTCTATATTTCTTAAGATTTACTTTATAAATAGTCTCTAAGTTTTAGAGCAATTCTGATTTGGGTGAGGTTTTTAGGGAGCTAAGGCCGTGAGCCACGCTTACTGGCAGAGCCAGACGCTGCGCGAACGCGAACAGAGCTGGTAAGAGGGAAGAGGTAAAAAATAGTGAATAATGGATAATTGCCTTTTGCTGATTACCCATTATTCACTATCCATTAGCAGCCCAGTAATAAGATAAGTAATCGTAAGCATTCAGCTATCAGCCGTCAGCCGTGAGCTAAAAGCTCACGCTACGCGAACAGCTTATTTTATTCAAAAGCACCATTAGTAACGTACGCTATGGGCATAAACTGTTCCCGTAGCGTGGCCACAGACCTTTAGCAGGGATTGCGCTACTTGAGGTGCTGCGCGAACAGTAGCGCATTAGCACCTCAAGTAGCGTGGCCGTAGGCCTTTAGCTGATAGCTGACGGCTGAATGCTTACAAGTAATCAAACAAACTTAATATTACTTCCCAATACAGAAACGGCTGAAAATGCGGTCAAGCACTGATTCGGTTACTTCCTCTCCTGTAATTTCTCCCAAGGCTTGAATTGCTCCACGCAAATCTATCGTCCAAAAATCTAAGGGTAACTCTTTTGCAATAGTTTCTTGCACTTGCTGAAGAGACATTTTCGCCCGGGTCAACGCAGCAGCTTGTCGTTGGTTAATCGCTAAATCTAAATCAGCGGCTTGCAGGTTGCCACGATTTACTGCGTCAAGAATTGCCTTCTCCAGAGCATCAATCCCTTGATTGTAGGCAGCCGCTGTCTTCACTACTTGCTCTATAGTATTAGGATAGCATAGGGTAGATTCACTCTTATCACTGGCTAGGTCAGTTTTGTTAATTACTAGAATTACCGGACGTTCTTGCACCTGTTGGTAAATTTCCTGGTCTCCTGCACTCCAGCCAGTGGTTGCTTCAATCACCAGTAATACTAAGTCAGCCGCCATCGCTGCACTACGCGATCGCTCTACTCCAATCTTCTCCACTTGGTCAGCCGTTTCCCGAATTCCTGCTGTATCGAGCACCTGTACCGGAATTCCCCCAACTACTAACTGGGATTCTACTACATCTCTAGTGGTACCAGGAAGGTCAGTGACAATAGCGCGATCGCATCGACTCCAGGCATTCAATAAACTGGATTTTCCGACATTGGGTCGCCCCAGGATTACCACTTTTAAACCTGTGCGCAATAGCTCACCTTGATCCGCTGTGGCTAATAGTTGGGATACTTCTGTTAAGATATTGTTAAGTTGAGCTACAATTGCGCCTTGATCAAGGGGCGGTAAATCCTCCTCAAAATCAATTCGAGCCTCAATTTCTGCCAAAATATCCAGGCAAGTAGCTCTAGCTTCCCGAATGGGTGTGGCGAGCTTGCCCTGCAACCCAGCTAGGGCCGCTTGAACCGCTGCTGGGGAGCGAGACCCCACTAAGTCAGCAACACTTTCTGCTTGAGTCAAATCCAAACGCCCATTCAAAAATGCCCGCAGGGTAAATTCTCCTGGCTGTGCTAATCTCGCTCCTTGTTCTAGGCACAATTGCAACACTTTTTGTACAGGCATGATCCCACCGTGGCAATGGAACTCTACCACATCTTCACGAGTGTAGGAACGGGGAGCTTGCATAATTAGCAGCAATGCCTCATCCACTAGCTGTTGGGTTTTGGGATGACGCACATAGCCGTAGAGAATCCGGTGACTCTCCCAAGCCTGACGCCCCGGTGCCTGGAATAAAGTACGGGCAATTGCGATCGCATCTCTTCCTGACAGTCGCACAATACCGATACTCCCTTGTTGGGGTACAACTGCTGTTGCGATCGCAGCAATGGTTTGACTCTCGAACATTTCAGATCAAATTCGGTTAACTTACCATCATATCCCTTTTCGTGGTATAGGAGTCGGGAGTCGGGAGTCGGGAGTTGGGAATCGGGAGTCGGGAATCGGGAATCGGGAGTCGGGAGTCGGGAATCGGGAAAAAATGCTGTTTACCTGATTAGGCTAGAAACCGCATCACCTATTAGCGTAACCGAAAATTCCAGGCACTATTTGGGAAGTGATTAACCAGAGTGGTCAGCGGTCAGCGGTCAGCGGTCAGCGGTCAGTGGTCAGTGGTCAGCTTAAAACAAGGTAATAGGTAATAGGTAATGGCGTTGCTGAATTAAGGAATGAATGCGCGATCATTTGGTTTGATTGAAGCCCCCTAAATCCCCCAATTATGGGGGACTTTGATAGTTTTGTTCCCCCCAGAATTGGGGGGCTAGGGGGGCAAAACCATACGCATAATCAGCAACGCCTAGGTAATAGGTAATAGGTAATAGGTAATAGGTAATAGGTAAAAAATCCTATCTACCTCATAGTTATGAAAAGCGCTGATAGCTGATAGCTGATTGCTGATTGCTGATTAATTATAGCTGATTGCTGATTGCTGATTGCTGATTGCTTACGTATTAGCAGCAAAGCTGACTGCTGTTCGCGTAGCGTGGCCAAAGGCCTTTAGCTGATTACTGACATAGTTTTTGATATTGCCATTAATGATAACAATAATAAATGAGTTGTGAAAACGATAATATTTGGTAAATTTCTACGAATAAATCCAAATTTTACCTTATTTATTTCACGGTAGAAATATAAGGGTAATCTTACCACTACTCTAGTATTTGTTTGTATTTTTTTGATAAAGATGACCAGAGCTTTGTGAAGTTTTTAACTACTGCCAAACCTAATTTATCAAGATTGCAATAAATTTAACTATATAATAAAAGATTCGATTAATTTTGTTAAGTATCCAGCAATTTAAATTTAAAATTAAAACCGATTAAGATAACGAAATAAAAAAGATTTTACGAATAAGCCAGATGAAATTAGCTGTGAGTAGAATTAGTCAATCCCTGAGCGTCCTCTATGTGTTGGCAGGACCTCTTTGGGTTATACCGACAATAGCACAGCCGATTCAAGCCGATCACACCACTGACACGGAAGTTATCCAAGATGGTAATCGCTTTGATATTGACGGAGGTACTCAATCAGGTGATGGCTCTAATCTATTTCACAGCTTTCAGGAGTTTGGTTTAGACCAAGACCAAATTGTTAATTTTTTGTCTCAACCCGGTATCAAAAACATTCTCAATCGGGTTACAGGTGGCAACGCTTCAGTGATTAACGGTCTCATCCAAGTCACAGGGGGCAACGCCAACCTGTTTTTAATGAATCCAGCGGGGATAATTTTTGGTGCCGATGCCCAGCTGAACATTCCAGGATCATTAACCGCTACCACCGCTACAGATATTGGCTTTGGTGATAATAATTGGTTTAGTGCCTTTGGTGACAACGACTACTTGTCCTTAATTGGAACACCTAGTGTATTTAGGTTCGAGACATTAGGTACACCAGGAGCCATTATCAATCAGGGCCAGCTAGAGGTGACACCAGGAAATAACCTAACCTTACTGGGTGGCACTGTGATCAGTACTGGAGAACTGGCAGCACAAGAGGGAAAAATTACGGTAGCTGCTGTACCAGGGGAAAGTTTAGTGAAAATTACCCAAGAGGGGCACTTGCTGAATTTGGAAATTCACCCCCTACTCACTGACCAACAATCCTTGACACCTGTGCAATTGCCTGAACTTTTAACTGGCCCTGATGTAGGTCATGCCACAGAATTCAAGGATAATGGTGATGGTACTGTAACGTTGCAGGATTCAGGCATCACTTTGGAGTCTGGGGATGTAGCGGCAAAGGAAGTAACGGCAGAGACTGCAACCCTGTCCGCCAACAATAACCTGACTCTAGTAGAAAGCA
>NZ_JAAHGN010000056.1:0-15245 GCF_010672485.1 Moorena sp. SIO2C4
CTTTAATTGAAGCCTTAACCTTGAGGCCTTTCGTATAGCAAAATGCTGTAAGCATTGGGTTATAAAAGTTAACAATAGGCTATACATTTCTACTGAACGGGGAAACCCCAGACCGCTACCTTACCCATAAACAGTTAGACAACCAAGCCCAAGCGATCGCATCCGAGCTTCTACACCAGAACGCTAAAGGGGAGCGAGCGTTGCTACTCTATCCACCCGGTTTAGAGTTTATCACAGCCTTCTTCGGCTGCTTGTATGCGGGAGTGTTAGCCGTTCCCGCTTATCCCCCCCGCTCCAATCAAAATTTGTCCAGGCTAGAGGCAATTGTGGCAGATGCTCAGGCCAAATTTGCCCTCACTACTACCCCTCTATTAGAGAAAATAGAGACTCAGCTAGCTGAAAATTCCGCCAACAAGCAACTGAAGTGGCTGGCTACTGACAATCTGCCTACGCACCAGGAATCCGATTGGCAGCACCCGGACTCTAAGGGTCGCGTCGCGCGTGACCCGCGCGCCAAGACACAACCGCCCGCGCGCCAAACAAGCAACACCCTGGCTTTTCTACAGTACACCTCTGGTTCAACGGGTAAACCCAAAGGAGTGATGGTTAGCCACGGGAATTTGCTATATAACTCAGCTTTGATTAATCAGTGTTTCCAAGATACACCCGAAAGCAGAGGATTATCTTGGTTACCCGCTTACCATGATATGGGACTGATTGGTGGCATCCTACAACCCCTTTATGTTGGTCTTCCCATCATCCTGATGGCTCCAGTAGATTTCCTCCGCAAGCCTTACCGCTGGCTAAAAGCAATTTCAAAATATCAGGTGACTACCAGTGGTGCTCCGAATTTTGCCTATGAGCTGTGTGTGCAGAAAATTACAGCTAAGCAATTAGAAACCCTAGACCTGAGCAGTTGGCAAACGGCCTTTACTGGTGCAGAGCCGGTTCGAGCCTCGACATTAGAGCGATTTGCTCAAAAATTTGCCCCTTGTGGCTTCCGTCGGGAAGCATTTTACCCCTGTTATGGCATGGCAGAAACCACATTATTAGTCACTGGGGGCTTGAAAGACCAACCTCCAGTGGTAAGGGAATTTGAAGGGGAAGCTCTTGAACAAAATCGAGTGGTTCCCGTGCCAGAAAATCGTCTCAATCAGTCTAATGGTCAGTCTAATGGTCAGTCTAATGGTAGTGTGCCGACTCGAATCCTGGTCGGGTGTGGGCGGACTTGGTTAAATGAAAAAATTGCGATCGCACACCCCCAATCCCTCACCCAAGTCGAAGCCGGTGCTGTCGGAGAGATTTGGGTAAAAGGGCCAAGCGTTGCTCAAGGCTATTGGAATCAACCAGAGGTGACGGAAAAAACCTTTAATGCCTATCTAGCTGATACCGGTTCAGGACCATGGCTGCGCACTGGTGACTTAGGATTTATCCAGGATGGTGAGTTGTTTGTAACAGGTCGTCTCAAGGATTTAATTATTATCCGGGGTCGCAACCATTATCCCCAAGACATAGAATTGACCGTAGAAAAAAGTGATCCGGCTCTTCGCCCTGCCTATGGCGCAGCTTTTTCTGTGGAAGTGGAAGAGGCTGAGCAATTGGTGATTGTCCAAGAAGTCTCCAGGAATTACCTGCGGAAACTAGATGTAGATCAAGTGGTTGAAGCCATCCGCAGTGCCATCTCCCAAGAATACCAGCTTCAAGTCTATGCTGTGTTATTGCTCAAGACCAATAGTATTCCCAAGACATCCAGTGGCAAAGTACAGCGCCATGCTTGTCGAGCTGGATTTCTAAACAATAGCTTGACAGTTGTAGGGCAATCGAGCTTGGCGCAACAGCCAACGATTGCCCCAACCAAACCAGAAAAAGAACCCACTACTAATACTATCGGCCTTCAGCAAACCCGCCATACACTTCAAAAGTGGATAGTAGATTGGCTAGCGCGAGAAACAAAACTTCCTGCCAGGTCTATTAACATCAGCAAGTCTTTTGCTGATTATGGTCTAGATTCAGTAACAGCAGTCGAACTAGCTAATGATCTCGAAGAATGGTTAGGGGTGCCTCTGTCTCCTACACTGGCTTATGATTATCCCAATATCGAGTCCCTTGGCCAATATCTGGCCACAGTAAGTCAACAAAGCAACTCAAACCAGGGGGACAGCCCAAGAAAAATCGAACCGAGAGTGTCGAGTGCAGGTAGTGAGATGCAACAATTATGGGAGGCACAGTTCCAGAATCTGGATCGGTTCACCTCGACACCCTTTTATCGTTCACCGGTGACGGTTCAATCGATTTCCTCCAGTGGTGATCAAGAGGTAGACCAACTCTTAGCTGAGTTGGAAATGCTTTCAGAAGCACAAATCCAAGAAATTCTGGGAAAACCCATCAAATAGTTCCTAGATCTATGTTTCGATCTATGTTGCCAGTGGATGATATTGCTAAGCGGATTGCCAATCTCTCCCCCGAAAAACGCGCCCTTCTTGAGTTGCAGCTGCAAAAGAGGAAAGGGTTAAAAGAACCTATTGCTATTATCGGGATTGGCTGCCGCTTTCCAGGTGCCTCTTCCCCAAACTCCTTCTGGCAACTGCTCAAAAATGGTGTGGATGCTATTACTGAAGTGCCACCAGACCGTTGGGATATCCAGAAATTTTACGACGGGGATCCCACCGCACCAGGCAAAATGTATTGCCGTTATGGTGGTTTCCTAGGGCATGTTGATCAATTTGATCCAGAATTCTTTGGCATTGCTCCTCGGGAAGCTACCTATATCGACCCCCAGCAGCGACTACTGTTGGAAGTAATTTGGGAAGCACTAGAGGATGCAGGCCAAGTGCCTAGCCAAATCAGTGGAAGCCAAACGGGGGTCTTTGTTGGCATTTCCACTAATGATTATGGTCAGCTGCTCCTCCAAAGTCCAGAGGTGGTGGATAGATATACCAATACTGGTGTAGCTTCCACTATGGCAGCTAATCGCATTTCCTACCTACTGAATTTAAAAGGGCCAAGTCTAACGGTTGATACCGCTTGCTCCTCATCCCTAGTTGCTGTTCATTTGGCTTGTCAGAGTATCTGGAATGGTGAGTCAAGCGTAGCCATAGCAGGGGGAGTGAATTTGATGCTAACCCCAGTGGTGACGGTTGGGTTGAGTAAGTTAACGGCTTTATCTCCTGATGGTCGCTGTAAGGCATTTGATTCCCGTGCCAATGGCTTTGTCAGGGGCGAGGGGGCTGGGGTGATAGTAGTAAAGCCCCTATCCAAAGCCCTGATCGATAAAGATCCAATTTATGCTGTGATTCGAGGCAGTGCGGTTAACCAAGATGGTCGCACCAATGGGCTAACGGCTCCTAGTAGAGATGCTCAGGAAGCTGTTCTAGTCTCGGCCTACCAGCAAGCGGGCATTTCACCGTCAGATGTGCAGTATGTAGAAACCCATGGAACCGGAACCCTACTGGGAGACCCGATTGAAGCGATGGCCTTGGGAAATGTCCTAAAACGCGATCGCCTTTGGCGCGGCTTCGCCGATCGCGAAGCGGTTCTTTTGGAACATAACTCTGATAACAACTCTGATAACAACTCTGATAACAACTCTGATAACTACGGTGCGTTATCCGGTGCGTTATCCGGTGCGTTATTAACGCACCCTACCAACAAGCCTGTTGCTATTGGCTCGGTCAAATCTAATATCGGTCATCTAGAAGCAGCTGCTGGTATTGCTAGTTTGATCAAAGTCGCCCTATCCCTCAAGCACCAAGAACTTTTACCAAGCCTCCATTTCCAGGAGCCAAATCCCCATATTCCCTTTGATGAACTGCCCCTGCGAGTACAGCAGCAGTGGGAGCCTTGGCCATGGGATGTTATTCCGCCATTTGCTGGTGTAAGTTCTTTCGGTTTTGGAGGAACCAATGCTCATGTGGTGCTACAAGGAGCGCCAGACTTGACAAAAGCGACAAGTAATGATAAAGAAAAAAAATCTCAAGATCAAAACGATCAAGAGCAAAACTATCATCTATTTACCTTGTCTGCCAAAACGGCAACCGCCCTGCAAGCCCTAGGAAAGCGATACATAGACTTCATAGCATCTGAGCCATCAAGCACACTGGCAGATATTTGTTTGACCAGCAATAAAGGGCGATCGCATTTTAACTATCGTCTAGCCCTCCTAGTCCAATCCACTGACCAGTTGCAGCAACAACTGACCAAGTTGACACAAAGCGAAACGATTTCGGATAAAATAGCACAAAATAGCCCTACTCCCCCCGAAATCGTTTTCCTCTTTACCGGTCAAGGCTCTCAGTATAGTGGTATGGGACGGCAACTCTACGAAACCCAACCAATATTTGCTGGCTATCTCGACCAATGCGCCGAAATTCTGCAATCCTATTTAGAACAGCCGTTACTGGATGTGCTGTATGCGGAAATCTTCAGCGACAACAGTGACAACTCAACATTAAATCAAACGGCCTACACCCAACCAGCATTATTTGCTCTAGAATACTCCCTGGCTCAGTTATGGCGGTCTTGGGGCATCGAACCAACCGTGGTTATGGGTCATAGTGTTGGGGAATATGTGGCAGCAACTGTAGCAGGAGTCTTTAGCTTAGAAGATGGGCTAAAGCTGATTGCCCAAAGAGCGCGTTTGATGCAACAGTTGCCAGAAGGTGGTGAGATGGCGGTGGTGTTGACCAATGAGCAGCAGGTAACTGAGGCAATTCAAGCCCTATCCGACAAAGTCTCAATCGCTGCCATTAACGGTCCGGAAAATATTGTGATTTCTGGGGAAAGTGAGGCGGTTCAAACCGTGATAGCCCGACTACGCTCTCAAAAGGTCAAATCACTAAAGTTGCCAGTCTCTCATGCCTTCCATTCTGCCCTCATGCAACCAATGGTGGCAGATTTTGCCCAGGTATTATCGGAAATATCCTTACATCCCCCGCAAATAGAGATAATCTCGAATCTAACTGGAAAATTAGCTACTGCCGCGATCGCTACGACCGAGTATTGGTGTGACCATGTCCGTGGGTCCGTTAAATTTTACCAGAGCATGGAAACCCTGTATCAACAGGGTTATCATCTGTGTGTGGAAGTAGGACCAAAGCCTAGCCTATTGGGAATGGGTCGGCAGTGTTTACCCAAAGGAAAGCTCACGGCTATACCCAGTTTGCGCCCAGGAAAACCAGATAGTCAGCAAATGCTGGAAAGTTTGGCAAGCCTATATAAACATGGCGCATCAGTAGACTGGGGAAGATTCCATCAGGATAACCCCGGTCGTCTAGTTTCCCTACCCACTTATCCATTTGAACGGCAACGGTATTGGCTAGATACCACTTCAGTAAAACAATTATCCCCGATTTCCTATGGTCAACTCTCCACTGCCTCCTATGGGGATTGGTTGTATGAGATAGCATGGCGACCCAAGGATATAGATGGATCTGATGTATCTACTGATATATCTACATCTACTACAACTTGGTTGATTTTTGCCGATAAAGGGGGCTTTGGAGAAACATTTAGAGAAACATTAGTTCAACAGCAGCTGGAAGCAACACCCGACCGAATTTTGCTAATTTCCCCTGGCTCAAGTTATGAACAATTACAAGCAAACCATTATCAAATTAACCCAGCACAACCGCAACAGTTTCAGCGTCTGTTAGCTCAACAAGTCGAATCCCTAAACGCAACATCTGTGATTGTGGTTCATATGTGGAGTTTAGATACTCCCGCACTGGAGCAGTTCCAAACATTTCCCCTAGATGTAACCTTAGAAAACGGTTGTGGTAGTGTATTGCATCTGCTGCAAGCGTTAGTCAAAGCAGAATTAGCTCAACCCCCTCGTCTGTGGTTAGTTACCGAGGCCACACAACCGGTAGGTAAGACGAAAAAATCCTTACGGATTGCCCAGTCTCCCCTATGGGGTTTAGGGGCAGTTATTGCCCAAGAACATCCAGAACTGTGGGCAGGGATAATAGACATAGAACCAAGTGAGGGAACCCAGCAGCACTACCAAGAGCAATCATTAATGGTGCTCAACCAGATATTACGGCCAGAGGGAGAAAACCAAATTGCATTGAGGGGAGGACAAGCCTATGTGCCTCGCCTGATTCATCAACAGCAACAGTCCCAAAGTGGGAGCTTACCATTGCAGCTAAAACCAGATAGCACCTATTTAATTACCGGTGGTTTGGGGTCACTGGGGTTAAAGATAGCTGAATGGATGGTAGATAAGGGCGCAAGGTATTTAGTCCTGGTAGGACGAAGCCAACCAAATCCTAGGGCGTCAGAAATAATAGGGAAATTAGAAGAACAAGGTGTGATGGTAGTCCTTGAGCAGGTGGATGTATCCCAGGAAGCACAAGTTAGGGACTGTCTCAAGAGAATTCAGGTTTCCCTACCCCCCCTCAAAGGAATTATCCATGGTGCAGGGGTCCTAGAGGATGGGGTGCTGCTGCATCAAGATTGGGCAAAATTTGCGAAGGTGATGAAGCCGAAAGTTGAGGGAGCCTGGAATTTACACAGGTTGACTCAGGAGATGGCCCTAGACTTATTTGTACTATTTTCCTCCGCTACTTCTATCCTAGGTACCCCTGGTCAAGGAAACTATTCCGCAGCTAACGGATTTTTAGATAGCCTCAGCCATTATCGACAAGGGCAAGGTGCAAGCGCTTTAAGTATTAATTGGGGGCCTTGGGCTGAGATGGGTTTAGCCGCTGGCGTCGGTAAACGGATGGCAATGCTGGGAATAGAACCGATTCAAGCACCACAGGGATTACAGATACTCGAACAACTTCTGGCACAAGATGGGGCTCAGGTGGGGGTATTACCGGTGGAGTGGTCAAAGTTAAAAGAACGACTACCGGTAGAGTTACCGTTATTCCTATCAGAGGTAATCACAACAGAAACACTACCGCCTCAGGAGGATGGGGAAAAGGACAATTCTGGGATTTTTGCTCAACTGCTCGCCATTACAACAACCGAACGGGAAGAGTTATTAAAAAATTACCTGAAGCAACAGATTGCTAAGGCTTTAGGGATAAGTCGGGAAATCTCAGGGTCGAGCAACCTGATGGATTTGGGTGCTGATTCCTTAATGATTGTAGAAGTACTCAATGCCTGTAAGAAAGACCTGAAAATAACGCTTTATCCTAGGGAGTTTTATGAGCGACCAACGATTACGGCTCTAGCTGAGTACTTGGCTTTGGAGATGGAACGGCTTCATCAGCCCCAGCCAACCCAAACCTCATTGACCACTACTAGTCTCTCAGATATTAAGAATTGGGCTAATCCTTGGGGATGGAATAACAATAGCGAACGCAATTTTACCAAACCCACCCAGCGCAATCGGAGCATGGTGTTTTTGCTCTGTAGCCCTCGGTCAGGCTCCACCTTACTGCGGGTGATGCTAGCTGGTCATCGGGATTTATTCTGTCCACCAGAATTACACCTATTGCCCTTTGAAACCATGGCTGAACGCAATCAATCCCTAGGTTCAACTCACTTAGGAGAAGGGTTAGCGCGAGCTTTCATGGAAATTATGAACCTAGATGCCCAAGCAAGTACAACACTGGTGGAGGAGATAACCCAGCAAGACTGGTCAATTCAGAAGGTTTATGGCAGGTTACAGGAACTAACGGGTAAATGTACTCTTGTCGATAAGTCTCCTACTTATGCTGGCAGTCTGGAAACCCTACGGCACGCGGAAGATTTATTTGAAGAAGCTAAGTATATTCATCTAGTACGTCATCCCTATGCCGTAATTGATTCGTTCGTGAAAAATCGGATGGATAAAATCTTTGGTAATGATGAGGTAGACCCTTATTGGCTAGCAGAGGAAGTTTGGACAACCTGTAACCGTAATATCCTAGACTTCTTCCAGGAAATTGCACCATCTAATCATCATTTAGTGTATTACGAGGAACTAGTCAAGCAACCTGCTAAGGTGATGGCAAGGTTGTGTGAGTTTCTGGGTATTCCTTTTGATGAGGCGGTTTTAGAACCCTATCAAGGCCAGCGGATGACCGATGGAGTTCATCCCCAATCCCTACCGGTAGATGACCCCAATTTCCGCAACCATAACCAAATTGATTCGGCTTTGGGAGAGGTTTGGCGGCAAATCCAGCTGCCCCGGCCTTTGGGGAATTTTGCCCAAGAGGTAGCGACACGGTTGGATTATCAATTGCCATTACTGCTTGAACCTTCAGCCCAATCAGCCAACCTACCCTACTCGAACCCGAAGGGCGAACAACCTGATAACCTTCAACCTGATAACCTTCAACCTGATAACCTTCAACCTGATAACCTTCAACCTGATAACCTTCAACCTGATAACCTTCAACCTCCTAACCTTGGCCAAAAGGCCACGCTACGCGAAGAACTTGAACCGATGCAGGAGTCTTATCTAGACGTGCGGGGTTTACAGCTTTGTCTGTGTAGTTGGGGTCCGGCGGATGGAGAATTAATCCTATGTGTCCATGGTGTTTTAGAACATGGGGCGGCTTGGGAAGAAATTGCCCGTCCCTTAGCAAGTATGGGATATCGAGTCGTTGCACCTGACCAGCGAGGCCATGGACGTTCCCAGCATGTGGGTATGGGAGGGTCTTATCAATTAATCGACTACTTAGGGGATTTGGATGCGATCGGCTCTGCCGCGCCAAAGGCGATCGCTTTTGGCACAGCAGAGCCGAATGCAACAGCACTGACAGACCAGCCATTTATTCTAATTGGTCATTCCATGGGGGCTGTGGTTGCTGCCACCTTTGCCAGTGTCAGACCCGAAAAGGTCAAATCATTACTATTGCTGGAGCCGGTGCTACCAGGAGAACAGAAGGACGATCAAACTGCTCAACAGATAGCAACCCACCTAGATTATCTCGCTTCCCCACCCCAACACCAGGTCTTTGGGAATATCGAAGCTGCTGCTAATCGTCTGCGTCGCTTAACCCCCAACCTCTCTGAAGAATTGGCATTAAAACATGCTCAGCGACTTACCGAACCTTGTGAGGGTGGTGTATGCTGGCGCTGGGATCCAAGACTGCAAATTCGTACAGGAATTAGTTTAAGTGGAACGGCTTTTAATCGAGATAAGTACACACAGCTACTGAGTCAAATTAAAGCTCCAACTACTTTAGTTTATGGCAATAATAGTAACTTTAACCGAGCCGAAGACATAGCCTTGCAACAAGCTGCCATACCTCACGCTCAAACAGTAACACTATCAGGAGGACATAACCTCCATGTTGATGCACCAGATGCTATAGTTGCAATTATCGCCAACAACCGATTAAAACTGAAAAATTAAAAAGTTAAAAGGTAACAAGTAACAGGGAAAAGGTAACAGGTAAAATTAACAATACCAATTAAATATATATAGCTTTTATCATAGCTATGAGGTACACATTATTTTTTCCCTCTTGCCTATTGCCTATTGCCTATTGCCTACTCTCTGCTCCCTCCCCTATACAAACAAATGACTAATATAGAGCTTTTCTGGGAAATCCCCTTATCCATACTGTCTTTCATCTTTTCCCGCATCCTAAGATTTGTGATGCAAACCATTGGAGGATACTTTACCGCCCAAAAAAACACCAAAAATATTGAGTGGCAATTCGTATCAGCGGAGTTTTTAAAAAAGCCCATCAAATTAATTTGGGCAATGAGTCGAGCTCGTTGGAATCTTCACGCTATTATTTCTCTAGTTGGACCGATTCAGGTCAAAGAAGTAATTAGCTTTGATGCCAGTGCAGCTAAACAATCAGCCCAATCCTGGACATTAGTAGTTTATAGTCTACCAGATTTTGAAACCATCACTAATATCAGCTCCCTAACCGTATCCGGAGAAAACCAATGGGAATCCGTGAGCTTGAAACCAGGTAAATACTTATTAGGTTTGCGGTATTATCACTGGTCAGACACAGTAGAGCAACCTACTGTTAAAGCAGATGGTGTTAACGTCGTAGATGCCAAGCAAATTAACGCCCCTACTGATATCAACAGGTTTTACCGTGACCTAATTAAACGAAAAAATTGGCTTCATGTCTGGTTGAATTATTATGTTTTTAACCTGTTGCGTTTTAAGGAATGGTTACCCCAGGCATTTGTTAAAAAAGTATTCTTACCTGTACCGAATCCAGAAACCAAGTTTTTCTATGGTGCCTTGAAAAAGGGAGAATCGATTCAATTTAAACTAGCACCATCCCTGTTAACAAGCCATGATCTTTACTACAGCTTGTACAGCCGTGAATGCTTTCCTCTAGATTGGTACAAAATTACTGAAGCGGAACATAAAACATCTGCTAGTGATCAGAAATCTATTTATATTGTTCGGATTCATCCGAAATTTGAGCGAAACGCTTTATTTGAAAATAGTTGGGTGAATATAGCCGTTGTTTGAAGTTGCGTAGGGTGCGTTAGGGGCGGACTTGTCCTTATTTTTACGGTAGCCAGCGTTGGGATAGTCCGCACCGTAACGCACCACCAAAAGGCTCGCTAATCGGCGTTTTTGAACAGAGCTATCCGCCGTAACCCACCAATATTCTGTGACTTAAGGGGTAATTAGATTTACCTTATAAACAGTCACTGAAAAGTTAATACCAACTACTAGTCAAGACCAATTACTACCCTTGCTGGCGAAGAGTTAAGCTGTTGCCGTCAAAATCCTTAAAGAATGCTAATAGAACTCCTCCACCAACATCTTGAATCGGTGACACATCAATCCCTTCAGAGATGAGGAAATACCTAGCTTTCTCTATATCTTTTACAACTAGTGTTAGTACGGCTTCTCCCGTTCCTGTAGGTTGGCCTTCGTAGACGCCAATTTTGGTGCCAGGCAGGTTGGGGTAAAAGAACTGCGTCCAACGGTCTGTATCCTGGGAATGATCCCATTCCATGCCCAAAAGCTCATGGTAAAAGAAGATGGCGTGGTCGAGATTGGCGACATTTACTTTAGATACATAGCCCGTTACCAGCTGATCCATAGGGGATTGAGCAACTGCGGTGCTTGTCCATCCAGAACTTAACAGAACAAAAACACTGATCAGTGCGATGACTGTTGCTGTCTTGAGCTTTTGCAATAATTTTTGCATCATTTTCATTTTTAGGTTATCCTTATCTAACCTTTTTTGGTGTAGTCTACTCCTAGGACATCTAAATTTGAGTTTAGATTTCCTAGAGCAATCTTCAGAGGCTAAGCCGTGTTAGAACTAGACCTCTCTCTAAAGCTCATCTAAAAATCAGAAAATTTAAATGTCCGTTAGCTTCAGTTTTATTAACTTCAGCCAACCAAAAATCATTATACACAGACTTATAGAAAGAAGACATAACCTTAACCAAATAAGTAACAAATATTAACATTTTTTTCTAGTCATAGTTCTAAATCCTAGACGGAGGAAAGGATTCAGGATTTTTAAATAAGCGACGCATCAAGACAAGGACTTGACAATTTTTGCGAAACTTAGTAAAGGGTACTTTACATTAATAATTATTTAAGTTTTACTTAAACTTGTCATTATCTTGGGCTCCAACCAATTAGTCTCTCTAGTAATTAAAAGATTCAGTAATTTTCGGTAAAGTACTTGACAAATCAGGATGATATGTTACGATTATATGTTAATATTTAAAGCGGAGCGCTATAGGATTTAGGATATTACTCTGAAACTATCTCGATTGGCAACACTACTGTAAATTTCGTCTTTCCAGGCACCGACTCCACCTCAATCTGACCCTGATGTTTATCCACAATCTTTTTAACAATATCTAGCCCCAAACCACTCCCTTCTCCAGGGGGTTTAGTGGTAAAAAAAGGCTGAAATATTTTTGGTATAACCTCCGGGGGAATTCCTTTACCACTATCAGTGAAACTGACTTTTATCTGATCATCCTCCTTTCTAACATCAATGGTTAAGCTTCCCTTACTATCCATAGCTTGAATGCCATTATGAATTAAGTTCGTCCAAACTTGATTAAGTTGGTCGGAATAGCAAAGAATAGCAGGCAAGGAATAGTCATAATTTCTAATCACTTCGACCCCGTATTTTAGTTGATTATAATAGAGAGTTAAAATAGTTTCAATCCCTTCAATAATATTTGCTTCTATTTTGTTACCACTAGAATCATCATGGGCATAAGTTTTCAGGGCAAACACCACTTTAGCAGCTCGTTCAGCAGCGGTAACAATGTTACGGGTACTGGTTTGGAGATTAGCAAATTGATAGGCAGTTTGTAAAATTTTTTCTCCCTCTGGGTCTTTGAGAAGGGGCAACAAAGGCTCTAGGTCATCCGAAACCCCAATTCCCACTAAAATATTGGCGAGTTTTGCTGCTTTCTCAATCGAGTGGGATGTCATCTGGCCAGTCAAGGCTCTTCTGATTTGACGTTGTTCCCGAGTAGATAAAGGGGTCGTTTGTTGGCTCGACCGTTCTAGTAAGGTAAAGAAATCCGACTGACGTTCCTTGGAAAGTGCTTGAAAAAAGGAAGGTATAGCAGTGTCACGAATTTTCCTGATCAAAAATCCCAGGGAGTGTGGAAACCCCGCCTATGGGCGACCGGGGAAGAGAAATGAGAGACCGGGGCGGAAAAACGAGCCGGGGTATTTATTCCCCGTCAGCTTCTTATGATGTGGATATTCAATGGTATTACATCCCAATCTTCCCCATCCTCTTGTTCAGATCTCTATTTTCCCCAGTAATTCACCAATCTGGGAAAGTTTCCGGTCAATAGCAATGACAGTATGTCTAGATTTGGGGATTAAGCCAAGGCTGCACGAGATTAGCCCTACGCCTACTAATAATATCGTTGCCGTTTACATCGTCAATTGTAAACAGTGATGGGGAGATGGAGAGATGGTGGGATGGGGAGAGCGTCAATTGAGGCAAATCCAAGTTGTCAAAAATTCTAATGCTACGAGATTTGATATAAGAGAAGCGTGGGATTCGCATCTCATTTTGATGGTAAGCTAATCTTGAGTTATGGCCTGTAATCTGACCCAGAAACCCACTGACCATTGACTAATGACCAGTAACTATGTCACCAGCAAAAAACAGAACCTTTAGTCTCGACTTTGAAAAGCCACTGGTTGAGCTGGAAAAACGAATTAAGCAAATTCGGGAACTCGCAGAGGAAAACAATGTCGATGTTTCTGACCAAATCCGCCAACTCGAGACAAGAGCAATCCAACTGCGTCAGGAAATTTTCAATAGTTTATCACCAGGGCAACGGCTACAGCTAGCCCGTCACCCTAGGCGTCCAAGTACCCTCGATTATATTCAGGCAATTACTGATCAGTGGTTTGAGTTGCATGGCGATCGCGGTGGTTATGATGACCCAGCCCTAGTAGGAGGGATTGGCTCTTTGGCGGGTCGTGCTGTGGTAATATTAGGACATCAAAAAGGTCGGGATACTAAAGATAATGTAGCTCGCAACTTCGGGATGGCTTCCCCTGGGGGCTACCGTAAAGCGATGCGGCTGATGGAACACGCTAATCGCTTTGGTATGCCGGTTTTGACCTTTATTGATACCCCTGGTGCTTGGGCTGGTGTGAAGGCGGAAGAACTCGGACAAGGAGAAGCGATCGCTTATAACCTCCGAGAAATGTTTCGTCTGGATGTCCCCATTATGTGTACAGTTATTGGTGAAGGAGGTTCCGGCGGTGCTTTGGGAATTGGTGTTGGTGATCGGGTTTTGATGTTTGAAAACGCTGTCTACACTGTAGCTAGCCCAGAAGCTTGTGCCGCCATCCTTTGGAAAGATGCTAGCCAAGGACAGCAGGCAGCAGCAGCGTTAAAGATTACCGCTTGGGACCTCAAAGAATTAGGGATTATTGACAAAGTTTTATCGGAACCCATAGGGGGAGCTCATGGGGATCCCTTGGCAGCAGCCTCTATCCTCAAAGATGCCCTCTTGGAAAACCTGGCAGAACTAACTCAATTAACGGCTCAACAGCGCCGGGATTTGCGCTATCAGAAGTTCCGAAATATGGGTATTTTTGTAGAAAGTTAGTCTTGAAGGAGTGAACAGGTAAAGGGGCCAGATGTATATCTGCCAAGTGGCCAAGGCGTTGCTGCTCAACTGTTGATGATCTCAAGTATAGTTAGGTTCGTTAGCAATTACAGCTACCAACTTAAGGCGTGACAAGTGATATAGCTATATATAGCAAGGGGCTCATCCTCTGGGGCATTGAGCTAATCATGCTTGCCATTTTCTCCGATGTTTACCTTGGTAGCCCAATTACCAATTACCCTATCCCGATTTTTCTATCGTCAAAGTTTATTATTGACAGCCCACTTGGTAGCTCAATAGTTTGCCGATGATGATACAATTAACAAATGTTCACAATATTCTAAGGTAGTTAGTCAGTTTGCTAAACAATTTCGGACACACCGAAAACCTAGCTGTGCCTTTGGAGATTAACTGCCCTAAGGGCGTGTCTATAATCTCGGTGCCTAACCAACTCACTAAACCTAAGCTTAATTCGACTGGGTCAACCTCTGGTGACCTGGTAGCTGACCTAGCGAATTTAAAGCTAGCAGATTTAAACCAAATACCTGCCTTATGTGGGCATTTGCTTCGGAGCAATCCTGAGTTTTATCCAGACCGTAGAGAAGCATTTGTAACAAAATCTTGTAAAATTTGATGACATCGACGACTGTGGAGCGACGCGCCATAATTACTGGGGCGAGTAGTGGTATTGGCAAGGAAACAGCTTTAGCCTTTGCTAAGGCAGGAATCGATGTAGCCTTAGTCAGCCGTTCCCGGAAGAACTTAGAGATGGTTGCTGCTGCTGCTAGGGCGGCTGGGGTGGAAGCTAAGGTTTATCCATTTGATTTAGCTGAGCTGGAGCAGGTTAGATCTTGGATAGAAGAAATCACAACAGATTTTGCTCCGATCACTATTCTCGTCAATAATGCGGGAATGGCTTACACTAGATATCTCAGTGAGACACCGCTATCAGATTGGCAGCGCTTAATTGACCTTAATCTGACCAGTGTGTTTCAGTGCATCCAGGGGGTTCTGCCTGCTATGCGTGCCCAGCACCAAGGCACGATCATTAACGTGGCATCAATTGCTGCTAAGCAACCCTTGCCGGAATGGGGGGCTTACAGCGTTAGTAAGGCAGGTATGATTGCCCTGTCCAAGACTCTAGCAGCGGAGGAAAGCCGCCATGGTATCCGGGTAGTAAGCATTTGTCCAGGTGCAGTCAATACCCCTTTATGGGATGCAGATACAGTTCAGGTGCAATTAAATCGGTCAGGGATGTT
>NZ_JAAHGN010000560.1:0-4864 GCF_010672485.1 Moorena sp. SIO2C4
TTACTAACCCCCGATTACACTACCACTGGCTCCACCTTATAGGCAGTACCGTCCCCCTGTCTAGCTTTTGCGTACGCGTAGCGTGGCCCTTCGCGCAGGGTGGCCCAAAGGCCAAGGCCAATCCCATGATGATTGATTGATAGTCCACTTAACCTTGACTTGATAACTCGGCACCATTACTGGATGCAAGACTGGATGCAAGATTGGCTTGTTTCACCTCATCTATCGCTTTCCGTCGTGCTTCGATAATTTGACCAATTTCACGGGCGAGACTTGGTGTACTTTCTATCATCTGATTAACCAGATCTGAATAAAGCGCAATAGTTTGCAAATCTTCCACAACGGTAACGGATACTGAGCTTGGTTTGCCGCTAAACAGTGCCATTTCGCCAAAAAACTCACCACTCGACAGAGTCATCACCTCCTGTTGTTCACCATAACTATCTTTGAGGTTGAGTACAGCTTTCCCAGCAATAATAATGTAGAGAGCATGACCAGGATCCCCTTGACGGATTACGGTTTCTCCCACACCGAAATGTTGTAGGACTGCTCCTTTCGAGAGATTCTCCAAGTTCTTTTGCTGTTTAGCTACAGGGACAAAGACAGGCATTGACTTCAAGCTCTCAGTAAACTTTGTCAAAGTGCTATCTGCCTGATTAGGGTCACTATCGAGTTTACGGAGTCTATAGATCGGAATGGTAGGTCCAAGATTGTTCCGTTGGGCTGCATACCAGATACGGGTCATCAACTGTTCACGGATTCTGGGCGCATCCTTATAGTCTTCGATAGAAAACTTGACCTCATAGTTACCCCGATAGTCGTTATATTCCATGGTGCGGATCTCTGGGGAAGGATCACTCAATATCCCTTCTGTCGCCAGTGCTGTTTCTTTTAATACTTGCTTAATTAGGTTGGGTGGATCATCACTGTCGAAGTCAATCCTAAAGGTTTCTACATGAATCGGTTTCGGTTTGCTGTAATTGAGGACTATTTCTCCTCCAAGTACCCGATGGGGAATAATAATCATGTCACCGTCCCGGGTTACCAGGTGAACAGCTCGCCAATTCATATCAATGACCTGACCAACTTTGTCTCCAATCTGCAACCAATCACCGACTTCAAAGGGACGAGCAAACAGTAGGGCAACGCCAGAAAAGACGCTGCCTAGAGAGTCCTGAAGCGCCAAGCCGATAACAATAGAACCCACACCCAAGGCAGTAGCTAGACCAGCGAGGTCGGCTCCCCAAACTTTCGATAGCACAATGGCAGCACCAAGGGCTACCAAAAAAAATCTTGACAAATCTAGGAGTAGTTTTGGGATCCGTCCTCGCCATGTATTTTCTCCAGCGGCTTCAAACAACACCGAATTGATTAGAGACAGAGAGGCGTCTATAACAAATATCCAGAGCAGGGTCTCGACAAGCTTGACAACATTGTTGTCCAGGTCTAATTCAACCACATTCTGGATAAATAGCAGGAATACTAAGACGGGTAAGACACGGTTACGAACTAGGCGGAGCGTAACTGCTATAGGCTGACCGCGTCTTTGTAGACGATGAGTAATTTCTGTGAGAATAATTACCAGGAGCGGGAACCCTATCCCTAAGGCTATTGCCCAGATAAACCAATCGTTTTGCCATATTACTTTGCTCATCAAAATAATCTCCTTGTCCCCTTATTTTTCTATCCCTTGAACAAGAGGGTGAACCCTCTGAACAAGTTTTCATCCCCCACAGGATAATGCTCGCGCGGGGGTTCTTAATTTCGTGTATTATGGTAATCTGAAAAGAATGTAATCAAGTATAGTTTGTTCAGTTACCAATTCCCCATTAGCAATTCCCCATTACCCTTGGGTCTTTAATAATTTGGCAAAACTGGGCAAAGCCCATGTCTACACTGTTGAAGCTACTAATTCCTGTGCAGTTTTTAACAACCAAGCTTTCTGCTGATTTTTGCCATTAGGTGTGATGTCCTCAGCCTGCTCAAAGTCGTAAATATCATGGAGACTGTTGTAGACATTTTGAGACACTAATATAGCTCCCCGTGGGCAGTCAAACATCAGCTTATTGGCAACATTGACTGTATCGCCCCAAACGTCGTAGACAACTTTTTCTCGACCTACAATACCAGCAACAATATCTCCGGAATGGATACCGATTTCCAGGTCTATGTCAAATCCTCGTTCATGACTGAATCGGTGGGTCAACGCCAGCATTTCTAAAGCAAAATCTACCGCCCGTTTTTGATGGTCTATATGTAATATTGATAATCCACAGACTGCCATGTAATTGTCACCAATGGTTTTAATCTTCTCTATCCCGTATTTGGCCGTGGCTTGATCGAACAGACTTACTAGATCATTAAGAATGGCAATGACTTCATGGGTATCCATGGACCTAGAGAGCTTGCCGAATCCAGCAATGTCGCAGAACAAAACCGTAACATTGGAAACACTCTCAGCAATGTTTGTCTCTCCCCGTTTGAGACGTTTGGCTACGGAGTCGGGAAATACACTTGTCAGTAACTTTTCATTTTCGCGATTTTTCTGCTCGACTAGTTTAGTTTGAGTGCGTAAGCTGCCAACCATTTGATTAAATGACTCAGCTAACTCCCCAAATTCGTCTTCCGAGTTTATATTCACCACCGCATCAACTTCTCCATCCGTGACTTTTCGGGCGCTAGCAATTAAAGCCCTAACTGGTTGCACAAACAGATGGGCGAGCACCATAGCGAGTAGGGTGATCAGCAGTATGATCAAGGCAGCTGAAACCAAAACTCTCTTTTGAAAGGCGTAAACTGGGGCATAGGCTTCGGCAAGATCCATCTCGGAGAGGATAACCCACTCCAATCCATCGATGTTTAAGGGAGCGTAGGAACTCAAAACTTCAATACCCCGATAATCATTGATAATTTGGGTACCTTCTTGCCCAGCTAAGGCTGCTTTTACAGCTTCTGTCTTTACTGGCTGTTGTAGAATTGATGTACCAAACTGCTCGATTCGTTTAAGGATCTGTTCCTTTACACCCTGTTCTCGCAAGGCTTTACTATAAGCTGTGGGGTCTTGAATTAGGAAACGGGAAACTGATCGCATCAGATAATCCTCTCCGACTAGATAGATCTCCCCTGTATCCCCGAGACCATTACTCTTCCATTTACGGTAACCTGTCATGACATTGTTAATCTGATTAACCGGAAGCTGGAATGCCAAAACACCTATAAATTTGGAGCCGTCATAGATGGGAGCAGCAATAAATGCTACTGGGGCTCCAAAAGAAGGACGGTAGGAATCAAAATCAAATATCTGCACATAATCCTTTCCCTTGGCTTTTCGGAGGTCGCCTAAGGCGAATGCCAAGTTACTATCACTGTATGGTCCAGTGGTGAGATTGGTGCCAAAGTCTGTTTCTTTAAAAACTGAGTAGACAATCTCACCGGTTTGAGGATCGATCAGCAACATATCCTGGTAAGCAAACTTTTCAACAATGTTGCGAAAAATTGGGTGGTAGCGGGTGTGAATACTACTGTACTCACTCTTGTCTTCTGGATCATCTAGGAGATGTTTCTCCCCAGCTGGGTTGGGGTTAGTGGCGATGTAATAGTACTGGAGGTAACGAGCCGCAGAGGTTTCTGGTAAGTAGGATTCTAATACAGGCTTCCCGTCGCTAGTTTCCGCTAGTTTGGTTAAAAATTCTTTACGGTAGTATTCTTTGAGGGTGTCCTCTAAATCAGTTGGTGTATCAGTTGGTGTCCTAGATTGTTGCAGTTGGTTGTAGGCTGTTTTAAATTCCTGCATCGCCTCGACCACCATTAAGTTTTCACTCAGGGTCTGGGTCTGATGGCGAATATCTTCAAAGTATGATTCTATTTGATCTGCTTTGGAAGCTCGTAGACTGGTTAACTGGTTTGATACTGTTTTGCTCAGATGAGACTTACCACTCCGATAACCGATATAAGCAGTCACGAACAGCGAGCAAGTGCTCAGAGCCAGCAACATAAATATAAGTTTTGACCTGATACTGAAGTTGTTGAGCAATCCCATGAACAGCCTCCCTGATCCCCAATTGTGAATGATGATACCTGTTACCTTGTGTGATCCTCAATTGCCTCACTCCACACCTGAGAGGCTATGGAATTTGATCTATCTTCTTCCTGCTCAGGAGTAGGTAAAGAGTTCGATAACAAAACTCTTAGAATGTACGCAGTTGGAATCTTGGCTAGATATTAAGCTATGAAGGGGCATTGACTATGGGGGGTTACACCCCCTAAAATCGCTACAATTTACCATAACTTCAATAGGACTTGGGCAAAACTAGCCCCTAAACGCGCTTATATAGCAGTCGCCAGGGCAGTTAGGACATGACAAAAGTCTCACACCCTTTGTAAGCGCAAGAGTTTGACTTCTGACAAATGACTTCTGACAAATGACTTCTGCTATAGTTTAGGGTGCGTTAATAATGCCAACTAAAGGGAGGAAATGCTTTAATTCATTTGTACGGGAAAACTTCCGTTGAAAAAAAGTTCGCGGCAAGCACCAGCGAACTTTTTTTCAACTAAGGATTTTGAATCGGATTATCTTAGAGAATTTGCGATCGCACTCTATAGTTCTTTTGTGGTGACATACTCCCACACGCTCATCGAAGATTACAGTGTGGGCTTCTTACCAACTCCAGCCATCACTATCGGCTTTCGCCGACGCGGGGCGCGAACGGATACACGGGTTACTTTATTAACGACACGGCCCCGACCCACCGGAACAATACAATGAGTTCTATTTTTTAGGCACGTAAGTGGCTGACTTGCCCAGCATTTAAGGCCGTAGGCCACGCTACGCGAACGGCTTTGTTTATCAGTACATATATTATAG
>NZ_JAAHGN010000561.1:0-4861 GCF_010672485.1 Moorena sp. SIO2C4
TCGTCACCTTGGCCTTTCGGCCACGCTACGCGAATGGCTACGCCACCCTTAGTAATTAGTAGCACTAATTAGTAGCAATTAACGCAAGTTCCTAAGGACTAATGACTAAACAGCCTATAGTATAGGCTGACAAAAAATTCCTTGACTGGAAACGCTAAATAGGTTATGGGATTAATAGTCACAATGATGTTACGCACATCACGAGTGGCTAGATTAAGGATTTGCTGGGCTACCCAATCCGCTGACATGACCCCAATCGGATTGAGATTACTTTTAAATGGTCCAAGGATTAGTTTACGTACTACACAAGGAGCATCTAGACGACGCAGGGTAACTAGGTCTCCTAGGGTACGTTTGCTCAGTTCATACAAAGGACTAAAAGCTGGATTAACTTCCGCTTCCGAAGTATTAACCCAAACTTCCTTGCGAGCAATATCTTGGTTCGTCCGAACCGTGGATAAAAACATCTCCAGCAACCGCCAACTTGATAATGTGTTGACCTCGTAGGATTTTGCGATCGCATCGGCTGTCCGTTCTTGATGAACATTGATGCCGTGATTGAGAATTAGAATATCCACATTTTCCAAATGTGGGGCTAGTTCTGACTCTTTACTCACTTGCCAAGTGAAGGTTTTTACTGGCAAGCTTTCACCATTGACACTTAAAGTAACAGTTTGTTCTTGGGAGGTCAGAGCAATCACTTTTGCTCCCCGTTGCTGGAGATGGTACAATAGTGACTGTCCCAGAGTTCCCGATGCTCCCGTCACTGCAATAGTTTTTCCTTGGAGCGATAGTGCTGTCCCCATCAGTTTGTCTACTAAAGTCAATGTGCCGCCATAGTAAGCCTTTTGGTTATCAAAGTGATGTCGCCAATGGTAGCTGCGATTCACCATCCAAGGGGAAGGAGGACAGAGGAATGGACCCGGAAGGTGGGTTCCATCAGTCAACTTATCGGCTCCCTTGATGCCATAGCCACGAGCGATCGCACCAAATAGAAATACCATAGTGTACACAGAACCAGCCAAAGCTGCCCAATGCAGATTTGGTGTCCAGGTATAAGCCAACCACCATACCACCAAGCCTAACATTAGCATAACCAACGCTTCTGGCACATCATTACGCCAGTGCGCCTGTCGATAAATGGTATCACTGACAGCAGTTAAATCCTGACGGAAGACCCGATGATGCCACACATGCAAGCGATACAGAGGTGTCCAGTGATGGGACAGGAGGTGATAGAAGTCTCGCACCAGTTCTACCCACAGAATAGAACCCAGTCCCAAAACCCCTATAGCTAGCCAGAAATTTACCATAAACATGATTATGATGCCTAGAGTGAACAGTAATTTGTCGTGTTGGCAAATTGCCCATTCACATCATAATTAGGTAGGTACAAATAAAACTAAGATGTTGAGGGTGAATCATTAACACTCACCCCTCACCCCTCAACTTTCACCCCTCAACTTTCAACCTTCAACCTTCAACCTTCAACCTTCAACCCTCAACCTTCAATTCTCAACCCTCAACCTTCAACCTTCAATTCTCAACCCTCAACCTTCAACCTTAAACCTTCAACCTTCAACCTTCAACCTTCAACATACCATCTTCCATATAAGACACTTGGTCAGCTACATCGATAATACGAGGATCGTGGGTTACCATCAGCACTGTGCAGCCTTTATCCTTAGCCAGACGACGCAGCAACTCAATGACTGTATGACCACTGTGAGAGTCCAAGGCTGCCGTTGGCTCATCTGCCATAATTAGCGGTGGCTCTTTAGCTAAAGCCCGCGCGATCGCTACCCGTTGCTTCTGTCCCCCTGACAAGTCACTTGGTCTAAGATGTCCTTTCCCCTCTAAACCAACCTGCTCTAATAACGTTTTTGCCTGCTGTCGAGCATTTACCCCCCGAATTCCCTTAATGTTTAGCACAACTTCCACATTCTCTGCTGCTGTCAGAGCTGGAAATAGGTTGAAGTGTTGGAAAATAAAGCCAATGTGTTCTCGTCGAAACTCTGCCAGCTTAGTTCTAGACATACCGGTAATTTCTTGACCCAGTAAATAGACTTTTCCCAAGGTCGGGGTCAGTAATCCGGCCAAGATTGACAAAAGGGTAGTCTTGCCAGAGCCAGACGGTCCCATTAAAAGTTGGATATCACCACGTTTGACTTCCCAGTCAATTCCTTTGAGGACTTGAACACGGTTTTGTCCTGACTGGAAGTCCATCTGCACCCCTTTAGCAAGAATGGAGCGTATACCATACTTAGGTAAATCTATAACTTTAGATACTTTAGAGCCGCCCTTAATCAGTTTTTTGGGAAACACCATATATTAAACTTTAGCAGCACCAGTTGACTAGACTCTTAGGTCGTACTGCTGGAAATTGACGACTCCCCATCGCTAAAGCTAGGGGATTCTGGCAGGTTGATCTGCGCACCCGCGAGCTACACTGAATAGAAACGTTTTGTTTCACATCAGAGGGACTCGCCATAAGTCCTACTGCTAGAGATAAGACTTACTATGCTACATCTTATCTCTAGATGCGTTTTGTCGGATACTTGTTCCGACTGCTTCTACTTCACCCTTATAGTGCTAAGCAACAGTGCTATGCATCGTAGATAGAAGCGTAGGTGGAAGCTACACCCGTGAACTACCAGACCCTGAGCTTAAGCTAAAGCACTGGATTCCGACTTAACAAGGAATTGCCTAAATTTAGTTGCCCAAACCCAGGTCTGATATTCCTGGCATCAGCAGCAGTCCTAGTTTCTAAGACCGATGATTCTGCTTGGTTGTTTTTTTGGCAACAAGGTTTTTTGACTTGGTTATCGACAAAGCGCGTTTTTGATGCTAGCAACTTCTTGGCACAATTCCCAGAAAAAGGCTCTCCCATAGGAAGCTCATCAAGCACGGATAGAGCGCGGGACTTCCCGCTTAACCTTTAATTCTGGCAGATAGCCATTACATAATTTGAAGTATAACAGAAATCTCATCCACTGGGACTATTCCCATTCCATAAAGCTAGGGGCGAAGATAGCTCATAGCTGATTGCTCAATGCTTCACCCCTTTTCCCTTTCCCTGTTCACCTTTTCCCTATTCAGAAACCCAAGGAAGCAATTGATTAACATCTAGCAAAAAGACTGTCAAAGATGTATTTTCTTGGGGAATCACCGCAACATGACTAGCAATTCCTAGGGTATCAGCTTGACGAAAAGACTCTGGTAGGGTACGAATATCAGTCACGGAAACCTCTATCAAATTCGGTGTTTTGAGTACAGGGATACCAAATCCTTCACCCCTCGTATTTTGAGCAATCAGCAGGAAACGTCCTGGGTTAGAAGTGCTGATTTGGCTAGATTTAAATAACCGGCGATACAAGTCGATAATAGGAATTTCCTGATCATCGATATGGGCAATGCCAATATCATTGAGTCCACTGCTATAAACAGTTGTATAATTAATTACTTTGTTGACACACTCAATCGGAAAGGCGAAATTGATGCTGTCTATTCTAAAGACCACTAATTTCAAGAATGATGTAGCCTTCTGATTTGGCGATCGATGAGTATCATTAGGCTGGGAGTCAATTAAGTTATTTTTCATGATGTCCAATTCATAGTGTTAGAATAAGTATGAAGGATGAAAGATTCCAAGTCTTATGATCAGGATTTGGAAGCAATAGGAATTGAATGGAGTAACTCACCAGACTAAGTTTGTCAACTTAGCATTAAAAGTATAATGATGCCCGATAATTCAAGGATATGGTTGCAAGTAACTGATTAGTCGTGGACACCCCTCAAGAAGCTAATTGCTAATTGCTGGCTGATTAGGAATGGCTGATAGCACATCAAGTAGCTTGCGCGTAGCGCATTAGCTGATATATTAATACTTAAACTTCAGATTTACTTTGTTCAATAATTTTTTTGATTTTTCCAATAAAATATTGTTCAATATAAGGTTTAGTAAAGTAAGCGTTAGCCCCCAAATGCATTGCTAAACGCTGATGTTTTTCACTGCTACGAGAGGTAAGCATTGCTATAGGAATTTTTGATAACTGAGGGTCTTGGCGACGTTGACCAAGAAACTCAAAACCGTTCATATTCGGCATTTCAATATCACAAATTATCATCTGCACTTTGGAACTTTGCCGCAATTGTTCCAAGGCTTCCTGTCCATCCCGAGCCTGTAACACTCGGTAACCTGCTTTTTGCAAGGTCATAGCCAAGGTTCGTCGTAAACCTGTAGAATCATCCACAATTAAAATTGTGGGAATTGGAGCAGTTTTAGCAGGAGTTTGAGTCCGGTTAACCGATGACTTTTTCTTAGTGGTAGCTTCAAGGATATGGGACAAGGTTCTTGGTTGAGTCTCTTCCTGGCTTTGAGCTAAAAATTGCTCTAGCAGGGCGTTACCATCTATCACCGGAATTAAACTACCATCCCCCAAGATGGTACAACCATAGGTATAACTGGGAGCCGCAAGGGCTTTGCCAAAGGGTTTAATCACTAGCTCTTGCTCTGTGATCACGCGATCGATTTCTAACGCAAAAGCCTGCTGCTCTCGACGCATTACTACCAGAGGTAATGCCCAATCTTCAGGAGTGGGGACATAGACTAAAGCTTTGCTAGGAGTGGTTTCCCTGACTGGACAGTTATATTCCAAAAGATCAGACATGGTATAAGTGGGAAGCATTTGTCCGCGCCAGAGCAAAAACCGTTTTGTCCCAGATTTTTGCATCTGATCCCCCTTGGGAACCACAATTTCTTCAATACTGTCTGACGGTAAAGCGATAACAATTGGGCCGACTGTAGCAATTAGTAATTTAGCAATGGTTAGAGTTAACGGCAGGCGTAGGGTAAAGGTTG
>NZ_JAAHGN010000562.1:0-4845 GCF_010672485.1 Moorena sp. SIO2C4
TGAATTCCCAGAGGGATCACCCTTACTACCCTTGTCAATACGCTTGATCGGTTTCGGTCTTGGTCTTTTGGGTTTGGGTGCTGTGGCTGTAGCCACGCCATCCTTTTTACGAGGAGGGCGTGGCTTCGGGTAACTCTTTTTAGCACCAAAACGTTTTTTATTTTTATTAAATGGTTTCCTCTTTGGTCCAAATTTGTTGAGAAAACCAATATCGTTTCCTTCCTGGATCACCAGGGTATTGGCTTGCAGCTGTGCATGTAAATCCCAAAAATGACCAACGACCCTTTCTCCCAGGCAACCCTTAAGCTTTAACTTGAAAAACTTAGGCTTATCTGACTCTTTACGAGGTAATTGCCTAATTTTAACAACGACTTGTTCCTTCTCCCGCGAATGGTAGATCACCTCGCCACGAATGGAAAAATAGCCATCCTTCGGAATCGGTTCCGCCTCAGCTTCTGAGGAGTCATTTGATGTCTCGACTTCTGCTTCGGACTGAGCAACTCCCGAGTCAGTTGTTTCAGCTGAAGCTGTGGGTTCGAGAGTTTCTGGTTCCCAGACGCCAACAATTTGGACATGTAAGTTATCGTCTGCTTGCCTGATGCGGGGATAGACAACCCAGAGGTGGGGCTGATTGAGATCTAAGTGATTCTTGACCAAACTCATGACCCGACCGAGTAACACCGCATCAATCAAGGTTCCATCTGCCGCTACAAGTGTTCCCCTGGTCAACTGCTCTGCGGAAGGCATATATTTGCCATTGACCAGACCAATGGCGCGGTATTGCCTAGGTTCACTGGGGGCAGGAATTGGGTGCTGTCTTGAGACCTTACTTGAGACCTGAGTAGTTACTTTCCCATTAGATTCAGCTAAGGGAGCTGATTTGGTGGTATCTTGAGAGCCACCAGTTGGTGTTTCTGGGGGCTGGTTTTGCACACTGGATACTTCCGGTGGTTGGATTCCAGATGACTCAGCTGAGTCGGGAAGCCGATTCACAGACGAATTCATATAACCTCCTAGCGGCGGAGACACATTCCCATGGGTGGTTTTGACTGACATTGGCAGCATTGTTTTGTCAACATCTTCCAGCTTTCCGGTGTCCTTTCCAGAAAAAATTATCCTGGATTCTTGCCACCACAAAACTGGAGGGTGAGCGCACTTGGTACTAGTCTACCCACTGTACAGAATGCAGTGAGATAAAGGCTAGATCCGCAAAGTTTATGGAATCTTTAATCTGAGCGGTTTCTAGCCGATTTAACTGAGCTTTAATGCTAGCTTATTTAATAGATAGGATTTATGGGAGGATACTTTAAAACCCCCAAATCGTTTCATAATGGCAATAGAGTTCAAGAAGGTTTTGTGTCTCAAAAGCGCAGTCTGTGGATCAAAATAGTGCTAGTACTAGCTGTGCTAGCGTTTATCGGTATTTCGATGATTCCTTTGCTAGGGAATATTTTCAAGGATAATCCCGCCTCTGTTGGGGCAACACCTACAGCTACACCAAATATGTCTGCCCAGCAGCAAGCAGAACTAGAAGCTCAAGCCAAGGGTTATGAACTAGTCTTGCAGCGAGAACCAGAAAATTTAACGGCTTTGAGAGGTCTGCTGGAGATACGGCTGCAGCTAAGAGACATCAAAGGCACGATTGAACCCCTAGAAAAGTTAGCCAAACTCAATACTGACCAGACAGATTATGGAGTCTTGCTGGCTCAGGTAAAACAACAAATTGGCGATCGCGAAGGAGCAGCTCAAGCCTATCGGGACATATTAAACGCTAAGCCTGGGGATATGAATGCTCTGCAAGGGTTAGTTAGTTTGCTAACCCAGGAAAACCGCCCAGAAGCAGCCATCGGTTTGCTGCAAGACACCTTAAAAAGTTCCCAGCAAGTCAATGAAATTAAGCCTGGGAGCATTGATGTCATTTCTGTGCAGTTGTTGTTAGGTCAAGTTTACGCGAATCAGAAGCGTTATGACGAAGCCACAGCTATATATGACCAGGCAATCAAAGGCAACCAAGATGACTGGAGACCAGTGCTAGCTAAAGCCATGATTTTTCAAGAACAGGGTAACACTGAAAAGGCTAAACCCCTCTTTGACCAGGCTACATCCCTAGCACCAGCCAAGTACAAAGACCAAGTCAAACAGTTGGCAGCCGAAACTCCAAAAACTCCGGAAACTCCCGAAATTCCCGAAACTCCCGAAGATTAGTGATGAGTAACCGACACAGAGTACTAACGCTAGTTACCCATGACTCGACCACTGAGGCAGTCTCGGACTAGTAATCAATACTTCCGCTCTTTCGGTTCAAACAAGGTCATGCTTACCGGTTTATATTGCAGGTCAATACCTGCGGATGAGTAAAAAGCTAGGGTGTGTTTGAGAAAATTGGGATCATCCCGTTGGGGATAATCCTCCCGGCTATGGGCACCCCGGCTTTCTCGTCGGTTCAGGGCAGATGTAAGAATGATTTCTCCGACTATCATTAAATTGCGCAGTTCCAAGGCTTCGATAATTTCCGTGTTCCAACAGTTGCCTTTGTCATCCAAATAAATTTGCTGGTACTGTTGTTTCAATTGTTCCAGTTGGTTTAACCCCTCCTCCATGGAAGCTTGGTTACGGAAAACGCCACAGAATTGGGTCATACAGTCTTGGAAGGCTTGACGCAACTGGTTAAGCCGTAAGGTGCCAGATTTTTCCACAAGGGCTTTGATTTTTGCCTGGGCTGCATTGAGGTAGGATTGCTCATCAATGTCTGGTAACTTCCGGTCTTGGACGTATTTTGCGATCGCAGCACCAGTTCTTTTGCCATAAACGACACATTCCAACAGGGAATTACTCCCGAGGCGATTTGCCCCATGAACAGAGATACAGGCTGATTCCCCAGCGGCAAAGAAGCCCTCAATTAACCCATCTTTACCACTATGGACTTGCCCATCGGTGTTGACAGGGATTCCCCCCATGGAGTAGTGGGCAGTTGGTCGTACTGGCATTGGTTGATGTACTGCGTCAATACCAAGCAAGCGATGGGCTTCTTCCCAGCAAAACGGAATCCGACTCATAATCTTGTCTTTGCCCATATGGCGCAGGTCAAGGTAAACAAAAGGTCCACCTGCACTGCCATCAGGATGAATTCCACGACCAGCTCTGAGTTCTAGGGTAATCGCTCTTGAAGTAATATCCCGGGGTGCCAGTTCCATTTGTTTGGGGGCGTAGTCGCTCATAAAGCGATCACCTTCTGAGTTAATCAGATAAGCCCCTTCCCCTCGTACCGCCTCAGAAATCAAAACCCCCACCGGATACAAGCCCGTAGGGTGAAACTGTACAAACTCCATATCTTCCAAAGGCACCCCAGCCAGAGCTGACATTGCCAGACCATCCCCAGTGGAGGCAAAGTCATTGGAGGTCGTATTAAATACCCGTCCATAACCCCCGGTAGCGAACATGACAGCTTTTGCCCGTACTACTTCCACCTTCGTGTCTAGGAGCTGGAACATAACCACCCCTTTTGCCTGACCCTCTTCCAAAATCAGCTGCATAACGTACCACTCATCGTAGAGTTTGACACCGTTATGCCGGAGATTGTTCACCAGTTCATGCAAAATGGCGTGACCCGTCTTATCTGCCGCGTAGCAAGTGCGCCGATGGGAATGACCTCCAAAAGCCCTCTGAGCAATCCGACCATCCGGTAAGCGGGAAAACAGCACCCCCATGTGTTCCAGCTCAATGACTACCTCTGGAGCCTCTTTGGTGAGGATTTCTACTGCATCCTGGTCTGCCAAGTAGTCAGACCCTTTAACCGTGTCAAAGGCATGGGCTTCCCAGCTATCGGACGCATCAACATTCTTCAGAGTAGCTGCCATACCCCCTTGGGCAGCCACCGAATGGGAACGAATTGGGTGAGTTTTAGCCACAAGGGCGACATCCAGCTTAGGCTCAGAGCGTTTAATCTCTAAAGCAGCGCGACATCCAGCTAATCCCCCACCGACAATAATGACATCGTGTTCTAGCATCTCGGTCGTATTATGGAATCCGAATTCCTATTTTATGCTCTAGGTTATAGCCTCTAGGCATCTAGCCTCTAGGCATCTAGCCCCTAGGATTCTGACAAAGAATGAAGCGCCCCTCATCAAGCACGGAGGCTCTCAACTCTCCTTCCCCGGGTTCTGAAAAAGCCGGGGATGGTTCGGATTCTCTTCAACCGGTCGCCTCAATCGGTTTCTGTCTAGGCGCTCTGCCGACCGCTGTTGATGTGGTTTCCTCCTCTTCCATCTGAGCAATTTCAATATGGTTTAACAATGTAGTCACGAAGGCAAAGAGCAGGAAGGGCAGAGATAGTACCAAAATCAGCCCGACAGTTGCCAGAGCGTAAATTTGGCGGTCAGCACTCCAAAGAGCTAAGGCTGAGGCGAGACTCAGGAAAATTACGATTAACCAAACCATAATTTGTCCATAAATGTCACCAAAGCTTAGGGTGCAGACAATGCGATATCGTTGTAAGTTATCCATGGCATCTCTTGACACATTTCTTTATTTTTGTGACATACTCCCGACGCTGACAAGCGCGGTACAGCGCGGGCTTCTTACCAACTCCAGCCATCGCTTCGGATACTCGGTAAGCTTTATTAACGACACGGGATGCCCCTCCGCGCCGGAACAATACAAGAAGTTCTAGAACCAAAGTACTGCAGGTGCGAGCCCGTTGGTGCGACCCAAGGCCGGGGAACCCGGCCTTGGGTCGCACCGCCACGCGAATTTAATTCGCCGACGGAAAGCGCACCTATGGAATTTTACCAATTCACAGATAACTAAACTATCGAGTTTTTCTGAAGGTCACCCCATATTCTTTGA
>NZ_JAAHGN010000563.1:0-4837 GCF_010672485.1 Moorena sp. SIO2C4
GAGATGGTAATCATGCGTTCGCGTAGCGGCTCTTTCAGAGCATCGCATTCCAGTTGAGATGGTAATCATGCGTTCGCGTAGCGGCTCTTTCAGAGCATCCCATTCCAGTTGAGATGGTAATCATGCGTTCGCGTAGCGGCTCTTTCAGAGCATCGCATTCCAGTTGAGATGGTAATTATGCGTTCGCGTAGCGGCTCTTTCAGAGCATCGCATTCCAGTTGAGATGGTAATCATGCGTTCGCGTAGCGGCTCTTTCAGAGCATCGCATTCCAGTTGACAGGGAAATTATGCGATCGCGTTACTGTTGACAGGGAAATTATGCGTTCGCGTTACTGTTGACAGGGAAATTATGCGTTCGCGTTACTGTTGACAGGGAAATTATGCGTTCGCGTAGCGGCTCTTTCAGAGAATCGTGTAGCAGATCCATTGGAGTTACCCCAGCCAAGCTGCGTGATCAAACCAAACGTGATTCAAGCATCTCTACCAACCTGCGAGAGCTCCTCGATTTTTGGCATTGCTGAGGGGCGGAATGAATATGAGTGGGGTGGGCATCCTGCCCGCGCGAAAATGAAACGGGCAAGATGCCCGTTCCACGGCAAGATGCCCGTTCCACAAAACTATTAAAATCATTCCATTATTAAGCAACGCCCAAAAAAAAAAGGTACCCTCAAGGGTACTGTGAAGCCAGAGTTAGATCTGACATTCTAGAAATGTGTTGATTGAAATGAATTGCACCAAGAGGTAAAACCCATGCCTTACAAATACTATAACCCCTGTGTGTTCCAAGTTCCGATCAAATTAGAAGTACCCATTGTTCTCGACATCGCTGTCGCTGCTAAGCGTAAGTGTTTTGATAAATATGAGGAAATGGAGATCGAAGAGAACGGAGCGGCTACTGATCAGTCCCCCGAACCAGTTACCAGTTAGTCTCTTTAGGCATCTTTGAAAGGAATCTTTGACGGCTGGCTTTGAATTAGTTCATTTTTATTAATTTCTGCAATACCCCTAGGCTGATCAAGCCAGGTTTTTTTTTACAGCGTTGCTGAGTATGGGTATGATTTCGCCCCCCTAATATCAAGTCTGGTTGAATACCCATAATTAAGGAGAGGGTGGGAGGTGTGGGGAGATAGGGAGATTTTTATTAAGGGTAATTATCCTGACATGATATAACCCCCCAACTTTGGGTGGAACGAAACTCTCTTTCGTCCCCCAATTTTGGGGGATAATTGGGGCAGTAGCCAAATAATACCAAGAAATTCATACTTAAATTCAGCACCCAATTGAAAACTGCTATAATTTTTAATTATGCCCTTTGTAAGTAATCGGCATTAAATTTATCAGTATAAAAATTTGGTATTATTGAGCTTAAACATTGAGTAAAACCTATAGCATTATAGATCAATATTTAGGCTATATAAAAACTATATATTAGTATTAAAAATGATACCAATTGTCCCCCCTACAGTTGAAGTATTAAAAGATATTGTCCTCGGTTTAATAGAAAATATTTATTCTAGATATGAGGTAAAAGAATGGATCATCGGCATGCAAAAAGAGCATTCTATAATCTTCCCTGGTTGCATGAGCTTCGGGATTAAAAATAGATTTGCTGAATTTGTGATGTTTGCTTTGTTCTGCATTAATGAGGTCGGGGTTGGAAAATTTGATAGTCCTGGTGAACAGTTTATTCGAGATGTAGATCTTGAAGAATATCTAGCTTGCTTAAACGAAGAAGATTGCACAGAAAGATCTGGAAATATTGTGAGACTCAGACCCCATCAGATCCAACCAGTTAAAAAAGTATACAATACTCTTGTGGGTATAGATTGTGGGAATGGGCAATTACTAAAAGATATAGGCGTTTTTCTAAATAGAGGTTATTTTCTTGATCTCAACGATTATCGAGAAGAAGCCTTAGTGGAATATTGTGGCTCACATTTTGTTTTATCTTACTCGCACAATAGAAATAACAATGATTTATATATCGAGGCCTTTGAAGGTGAAAAAGAAACTGTGGCGAAGCTATTAGTAGAACTTAATATATTACCTAATATGATTAAATGGGTCAATGACTTAATTGATAATGAAGTATGTAGATTGTGTAGGGTAGACGATAACAATAATACATTTGTTATGAAAACGTTTAGTTCTTATATTGAGGCTGAAATTGAGAGATATTCATATCAAAAAAAAGGACATAAACAAACCTATTATTTGGAGCGATATTATACCTAAAAACTTATTGGTAAACCGTTGGGATCTGGATAAAAAATACGGGCGTTGCTTAATTAAGGTCTGAAAAGATAACGATCAGGACCTGGAACATCCCAGAATCGGAGATAGTGAATCAGGAAACGAATGGAATATTTTAGCATTTCCTGGAATTTTGAAGTAAGCATTCAGCTATCAGCATTCAGCTATCAGCTTATGGGCTATGGGCACCCTTTGCGAACACCTGTTGAATAAAAGAGGTAAACATTTGTTTAATCTGAGTTAAGTCTGCTGACGGCTGACAACTGACGGCACCTCAAGCAGCGTGCGCGTAGCGCATATGCTTACATTTTCAATAACAAAGACTCTTGGGTTGTAGTCGCTCTAAATAATGTCTGATCTTTGGATTTTATCCTTCAATTATGGTCAGATAAGTCTGGCTTATTATCTAATACCCCTCATCACTAATATCAAGTCAGGTTGAATACCCATAATTAGAGGGAGGGTGGGAAGTCTGGGGAGATGGTCAGATGGTCAGATGGTCAGATGGGGGAGATTTTTATTAAGGGTAATTATCCCGACATGATATAAGTTAACTTTGCTTAAATTCTGGCCTAGGGTGGGTTAGGCGGCAAGTATTTTGAAAGCTCACCTTGTCTTGATGCAATAGCGAGTGGTTTTGGGTCTGTGTGGGTCACCTGCGGGAGCACCGCTGTTTGCCCCGTGGAAACCACGGCAGTTGCTCATGGGGGGAACCCCCTTTGGCCTCACTGCCTCCCCTTTGGCCAACTGCATCGCTTTAAGAGAGCTGTCCGCCGTAACCCACCAATAGTCAGCGACTTAAGCGGTGATTAGATTCACTCTGATAAACAGTCTCTTAGGCCATGAGCTGATCAGCTCAAAAAAAAGGTACCCTCAAGGGTACTGTGAAGCCAGAGTTAGATCTGACATTCTAGAAATGTGTTGATTGAAATGAATTGCACCAAGAGGTAAAACCCATGCCTTACAAATACTCTAACCCCTGTGTGTTCCAAGTTCCGATCAAATTAGAAGTACCCATTGTTCTCGACATCGCTGTCGCTGCTAAGCGCAAGTGCTTTGACAAATATGAGGAAATGGAGATCGAAGAGGCGGAAGGTAACGAAACTACTGAGTCACCCGCACCTCCTACCACTTAGTCCCTTTAGGCATCTTTGAAAGGAATCTTTAACGGCTGGCTTTGAATTAGTTCATAGTAATTAATCCCTGAAACCCCCCTAGGCTGATCAAGCCAGGGGATTTTTTTTGCCAGTCTCGTGCTTGCTTTTAGGGATCACGGAGGAGGGAGCAGGCAGCAGGTAGCAGCGATGCAGCGAGATCTTAGTGGTTTTCACGCCAGTTGCTCATCTCCCCATCTCCCCATCTCCCCATCTCCCCATCTCCCTACTCCCTATTCCCTATTCCCTATTCCCTATTCCCCGCCCACAAGACCACCATAGACCAGTTTCTCAACTGTCTGTACTATAAACAGTGCTAACTATGGAAAAATAAGGTTTTATTGCTGTCAGCTTTAGGACTACTTATAAAGTGGCACTGTCTCCAATCACTCCAACTGTTATTTCTATTTTACTAGTAAATAAGAAACCTTGATGATTGGAGAAAACAAATGAAAAAAGCAATCTTCTTATTAGCTACAGCTGCTGCAGTTACCGTCCCTACAACTGAGGCTTTTGCTCAGCATACTTTTCCTAGTGAGCGTTCCCACTGTCTAGCCACCCTAACTGCTAGCAACCCCGATTCTCGGATCACCTTACGTTCTGGACCAGGAACTAATTATAGAAGCTTGGGTTATGGTTTAGTGGGTGATAATGTCTACGTGCTGACAGGCACTCCTCCAGAGCCAGATTACAAAATAGACAGCTTTGGCTATGGTTGGCACAGAGTAGGTTTTCCAGTAAGTGGTGCCAAAGGATGGATTCGCGACGATTTACTCAAAGTCGAATGTGCTCCCATTAATGATTAAGTAGGTCTATAGGGAAAAAAGGTACCCTCAAGGGTACTGTAAAGCCAGGGTTAGATTTGACATTATATAAATGTGTTGATTGAAATTAATTGCACCAAGAGGTAAACCCCATGCCTTACAAATACCATAAACCCTGTGTGTTCCAAGTTCCGATCAAATTAGAAGTACCCATTGTGCTCGATCTAGCTGTAGGTGCTAAGCGTAAGTGCTTTACTAAATATGAGGAAATGGAGATCGAAGAGAACGGAGCGGGTACTGAGCCAGCCGAACCAGTTGCCACTTTGTATCCTTAGGAATCTTTGAAATGATTTTTTTACGGCTGGCTTTAAAATTCTGGGCATAAATTAATTCCTATCTCTCCTCTATATCCTCCCTCCTGAGCTCAGGAGGGAGGAGTTTTATTGTAGACCAAAACCTATATCCCCCCTAAGTTAGGCCAGACTATCATCAGTTGAAAAAAAGGTACCCTCAAGGGTACTGCCAAGCCAGGGTTAGATTTGACATTATATAAATGTGTTGATTGAAATTAATTACAGCAAGAGGTAAAACCCATGCCTTACAAATACCATAAACCCTGTGTGTTCCAAGTTCCGATCAAATTAGAGGTGCCCATTGTGCTCGATA
>NZ_JAAHGN010000564.1:0-4820 GCF_010672485.1 Moorena sp. SIO2C4
TCAGCAATCCGCCTTACTTTCCCCTTCGGTAGAATCGGTTTGACATACCGACCCCGGTCTTCTGAAAAGATAATGCTACGGTTTCCGGACTTACCTTGCCGTTGTGCCATCTGAGCAAAGTAGAGCACACTAGGGTCAAGGATAACCCCTTCTGGGTCAAAGAGAAACTCTTCCGGGATATTCGGAGCTTCCTGTTCTTGCTCCTCTGAGTCATTGTCGTCCTCTTTGTCTTCCTCTTGGTCTTGTTCTTCTTGAGATTGATCTTGTGGGGGTGGGGGAGGAGGAGGTTGTGGTGCTTCTTCTGGTGGTGTTTCTACCATAGTGGCACGGGGGACAATTACCAATTCCACCGCCCGACGCAAATCCTCGGAATTAACTGTCTGACGACCATCTAAGGCTGCTGCAGCTTTCGCCACTCGAACGGCAAACAGTTCTGCCCGATGACCTTGGACACCACCTCGGATGGCTTCATTGACGAGATAGGTAATTTGGTCATGGGTAATCTCAACATCCTTGAGCCACTCTCGCGCTAGAATAATATCCGTCTTGAGGGTATCAAGATCCTCCTGGTATTCCTCCAGAAACTGCTGGGGAGAGTTCGCGTATGCGATCGCTTGTTCTACTGCCTCCACCCGTTGCTCTAAGGCCAAAACACCGTCAGCAGAGAGGGTAATGGCAATTCTGTCCAATAAATGTTCCCGTAATGGTCCCTCGTCGGGATTGTAAGTGGCAATTAAAATTGGTTTGCAGGGATGTTGGAAACTAATGCCTTCTCGCTCAATTAGGTTGCGCCCTTCGGTTAAAACACTCAGTAGCTGGTTAGCAATTTGGTCATCAAGCAGGTTAATGTCATCCACATACAACACACCCCGATGAGCTTGGGCAAGTAATCCCGGTTGAAAGACAGGTTCCCCTTGTTTGACAGATTGTTCCACATCCACTGAACCCAGGAGTCGGTCTTCCGTAACTCCTAGAGGAATTTGAACGAAGGGAGCTGGGATAATTTCGGTTGAAAGTTCGAAGTTTGTTTGGGTTGAAGGTTCCAGGTTTGTTTGGGTTGAAGGTTCCAGGTTAGCAGGTTGAATGTTGTTTGGAGAACCGTCAACCTTCAACTGGTCAACCTGTAACTGTTCCTGTAACTGTTCCTGTAACTGTTCCTGTAACGCTTCCTCTGGAGTACAGTTACTCAAGGAACCCTTAACCACTTCAATCGGGGGGAGCAAGGTGTGGATTGCCCGTGCCATCACTGATTTAGCCGTGCCACGGCGTCCTGCGATCGCAACGCCTCCTAATCCAGGGTCAATGGCGGCGAGGAGGAGGGCGAGTTTAATAGCTTCTTGACCCACCACGGCGGTGAGGGGAAAGGTAGGGTTGGCAGGTTTTGTGGTCAGTGCGGGCATAGAGCAACTATTGTCAAACTTCCCTGAGTAAAATCTATAGTAGTCTAATAGTAGTCTTTAACGACTCCCTATGGTTTATCTAACCCCATCAGGAATTCTTGAGGGCGACTTTCCAATAGTAATCTGATTTGGAAGCAGACATTTGACATCCTCCCCCGTTAAATCGAAGATTATAACGGGGGATTCCCAAACTTCACAATTTGGGTTTACTGCTTCTTAAGCACTTATCTAGATTGTTGTCAACCCCCGACAGCCCGCCTACACAGTCATTTTTTCCCACGATCTGCCCGACCGCAGTGATACCACGTTGACAAATCACTTTTGCAGCTGCAATATCTCTGTTAATTTCGTATTGGCATTCGGGACATTTGTGTATACGTTCAGACAAATCCTTTTTGCCTGTATGTGTACCACAATTTGGACAAATTTGACTGGTAAATCTGTAGTCAACTTTGCCAAAATATACCCCTCGTTTCCAACAAACCCAAGCTAGGATATTAAAGAACTGACCAAAACCTGCATCAATGGTATGTTTACTTAACATTCCTTTTGCCCAAGTTTTAAAGTCTAAGTCCTCCACAAATATCATTCCAGCCTGGTCACATAGATGATGTGCTAGCTTGAAGCGATGCAGCGCGGTCTTGGGGGTTTCCCCCATGAGCGACTGCATCAAGACAGTGAAAATCTTTTCGAGTATCTGATATTTTTTGATGAAGTCTTGCAATTTTCTGATTAAGTTTATGTCTATTTGCCGACCCTTTTTTCTTTAGCTTCAATCTGCGTTGTAGCAACTCGCGCGTTCCCTAGCGCCGTGCGACGGCGCGGGGTCGCTCGTCAATTTCAGCTTACCGTGCAGCTCACTAAAAAATCTAGGGCGCTCTATTAATTCATTATCAGAAGTTGCTAGAAACTTATCTAACCCAACGTCAACTCCCAGTGGATGACCCCATGCTGGTGTATCAGGAATACTGACTTCACTTTGTAAAGACAGCATTGCAAAATAACCACTAGCTCGTTTGACTATCCTAACTTGCTTTATCTTAAACCCATCTGGAATTGGTCGTGATAATCTCATCTTAAGTAATCCAATCTGAGGTAGCTTAATCCACTCATTAGTGATTGGATTTGTTTTAAATTGAGGAAACAAAAACGACCGCATTCGGTATTTATTTTTAAATCTAGGAAAACCATATCCCTGTTCTTTCATATTTTTAAATGCTCGCTCTAAAGTCTTCAATACTTGTTGTAAAACTTGAGCATTTGTTCTTTTTAGTTCGGGATTGATTTTCTTGGCTTTAGTTAGATTAGCAGCTTGTAATTTATAACTAGGATATGGTTCATTTGCTGGAATTATATATTCTTTTTGTAATGAACAGTAATTAATCGCACATCGCTTACTTTCGTGCCAGTCTTTTCGCTCTCTTAAGGCATAATTCCATACCTTTCTACAGACCGCCAACATATCTTCAATGATTGCGGTCTGTTTTCTTGTCGGGACTAGCTTGTACTCGTAAGTAAGTATCAACATGAATCTATTTTACCATGAATCTATCAAAATATGATTACCTGGGTAGACAAGATATAAAAAAACTTTCAATTGTAACGCTATCGCGTTATTAATTTGTTGGTCGCGATTCATCTCACCGCTATAATCTCTGATTTAGCGGTGAGATGAATCGCAACATTTTCGATAGCCTTTGTCCTAGTGACGAAATAGGGAAAAAATCCTGTGTAGCTAATTACTATGAGAAACGCTATAAGTCTAAAAGCTACACCATTACCATCAATTCAAAATTGCTCTAGGAATCTAGGTCTAACCACAGTTATTGTAAAGACTTGTGATCCTCGGGTAATTCTAAAACCACCCGATAGGCCGTCGCATAGTATGATGATTGGATCATGGTACCCGCTGTCGCCGCAAAAAGTATCCGGAACGTGCGCCAGATTTGTTGATTTGACTTGTCGATAATATCTGCTTTTTTTTCCATCCAGCGCTCATACATACCCTTAGCCCAAAGATAATAGTTGCGACGGTCATTATAGATGGCTTGGATCTCAAATGGTGATTCTCTAACAGCATCGATAAATTCCGGCATATAAACCATCCGAAAGGTTCCCGGCCAGATATACTTAGTAATAAAACTGTGTGTGACAAATGACTCTTTGTCTGAGGCAAAGTCGAGATATACTCGTCCGCCAGGTTTAAGATAGTTCAAGAGACGCTCCATCACGGGAGGATAATCTGACAAATCTTCCATTACCCCCATCATGACTATGCCATCATATTTCTGGCTGGGTTGGAAAGAGAAAAAGTCTTGATACTTGACCTCTGCATCAAAGTTATTTTTTTCAATTAAATCTTCTACATACTGTTTTTGGTGCTTAGATAAGGTAATTCCAGTCACACGGATATTTCGGCGTGCGGCAAAACGCAGGAAACCGCCCCAGCCAGAGCCAATATCGAGTACCGAATCATTCGGTTTGAGATTAAGAGATTGAAAGGCAAAGTCTAACTTGCGTTCAGCTCCAACCTCTAGGCTATCCTCATCTTTATCATATATCCCAGGAGTATAAGTATTGTAATCGGTATCCATGGCGAACAATTGGATATTATTGGAGTCATAATGCTTTGATATCCAATCTGGATTGCATTTTTCCCGCCCAAGTAAGAAGGGCTTAAGTCGCCGACCTATCTTTAGCAAAATATGCTGATCGGATAACAGCTCCTGGAACGACATGGCCTTGATTAAGTTCCCTTCGAGATCAATATCACCCTTGATGTAAGCTTCCACTATCAGTAATTCGTCTAAAGACATGAAAGCTTTTCGACCAGCTGGATTTTTGATGTATATATCCAAGATCGGTTTCTCTTCTCCCATAGTGGTGCTTGACCCATCTTCCCAATGAAGTACAAAGCTAATTGGTAGTTTGCCACGTTTGGATAAGGAGGAGACGAAGTTGGTTACAAATTGGTTTTCAATCATGGGTAACTTAAGATGTTATTGGTTTTTATGCAATTAGCTTACCCCACTAGCTGTCAGCTATCATGCTTACAGCGGTTTGCAATTCAGTCAGGTACAAATTCTTGGGTTTTAGGGAGCAGGGACTTCGGAGCAGGGACTGAGGCCGTAGGCCACGCGGGGCGCGTTCGGAAGAGGGAAGAAAGAGAAAATCCTGTGTACTTGATAGTTATGCAAACCGCCGTAAAATAAATCTTGTTAGCGTAGTGTGCGCCTATGGGCAATGCGCAATACGCAAACGGGAGAATTTAATAGTTCGAGATTAATGAGAATGGAAAGTCTGGGTAAAAGCCCTTGGCCTTTGGCTGATAGCTGACGGCTGATAGCTGAATGCTTAGGATTAACTGACTTATGAAACCATAGTTGGTTAACCGGGATCAATTGTCAATCTAGAATATTC
>NZ_JAAHGN010000565.1:0-4816 GCF_010672485.1 Moorena sp. SIO2C4
CCCTCAATCCGGAAGAACTCCGGAAATTAGGTGTCTTTTGGCTAAACTCAGGAAGACCCAATAGAAGACCCAATAATGTTTATATCACTCGCCTCCATGTTCGCTATACCCGTGATACGTTCCCAGAAGATTTGATGTTCCAGGAAACGTCAAACCGTGAATTGTTTCAGGGACGATATATCCTTCGTCATCCCTTTACTGGGAAGATGAGCTGTAGCGCAGGAGTTGACTATCAACAATCCTTAAATCGACGATTGAAACAGGAAGCTCAAACCTTAGCTGAGTTGACTGGATGGGATATTGATGAAATCCGCAATAAAATCGATTTTCCTGATGTTAAGCCTATTCCTTGGTGGAGACATCTTTGGTAAACCATGGAAATCGTTACTTGTGACTTGTTACTTGGTTACTTGTTTTACTTGTTATTTCTTACTTGACAAGTAACAAGTAACCTAGACTTAATGTAAAGCAATCTAAATTTTAACAAAGATATGTAACGCAATTATAGCGTTTCTCGCAGTTATGAGGTACACTAGTCTTTGAGACTGATTACCTTAAAACCCTCTTTACTATTGCCTTTTGCCTTTTGCCTTTTGCCTTAAAGGGATAAGCAATGTCGCTCATGAGTATGAGAACTGCTATATCATAAATTTGACGGGTTGAACCAGGGTAAGCTCATCTAAATTAGTATCAAAAACTACAGATAAAAGTTTTTTGACTGAAGTTACTCTGTTCATTTGTACTACTTTGAGACTCAAACTCCCTTAAGGTAAGCGATGTAGCAATTGAGTTTCCCAAAAGGGAATAGGTAATAACCAATTTAAATGCATATCAGCTTATTTATAGGACAAGTTTTACTGCCCTTATTTTTACCCAAAGGAATGCGACCGGATCGGGTATTACGGGCAATTGTAGGATTAACAATATTTAGTTCAGCTGATCTAGCAGAAAAGGTGCGGGGTGGAATCCAAGCCATACCGAGAGGTCAAGTAGAAGCTTCTAAAGCCCTAGGTTTGAATACCCCGTTCACTTTAGGATTGATTGTTTTACCTCAAGCTTTTAAAATATCGATTCCATCGATTGTCGGTCAGTTTATTAGTCTGTTTCAGGATACAACACTGTTGGCAATTGTGGGATTATTATAATTGAATTATTGAATGATTAATTATAAATTATGAATGGGGTTGAAGGCGACTTAAAGTCTAGCTTTAGCTAAGTTCTGCTCAACCAGTCGCAATAGCAGAGGTTCCACTGCTAGCCCATATGAATGATAAGTGATGAATGATCAATTCTGAATGGGGTTCTGAGGTACTTGTTCAGCTTAGATGTTAATAACGGCAAGAGACCTTAACATCCTAAACTAACACTGACTCCTTGCTCGATTAAGATGATATTTTTATTGTTGATAGTCTAGATAAATTCGGAGTTAAACGCTATGTCACAAGAAATCTTCGACTTTGTGATTCCTCTCTATCAGTTGCGCTGGAACACGCGGGGTGTGCTTGAGGGAATTACAACCCATTACAAACCTCGCAGTATCCATGTGATTTCACCTGAGCCAGAGGCGCGATCACTACAACAGGTGTCTCAGGGTTGGGAAGTGGCTCCCCTTTATACCCATTCTGAGGAAACCTTCTTTCAAAAGAGTGGTCTGACAAAAGACAGAATTTGTGCTGAACTGGAACTCGGGGAATCCCTTTATACTCCAGGCTGGTTCTATCAGCAACTCTTAAAACTGGGTGCTGGTGAGGGAATTGATGACTTAAGTGAATGGTATGTTGTCTGGGATAGTGACCTACTTCCGGTTGCGACTTGGCCGCTGATTTGTGAGGAGAACCAAACCCAACAGCATACGTTTGCCCTACTTCAGCACAATCAGTGGGGCAATGCGAGCATTGTCTCCACTTGGGCAGAATGGATTCGCTCGGTGTTGGGGGTTGAACCCCTAACAGACCCTGAAGGCACTTTTATTCCCCATCATATGTGGTTTAAACAAGAGCACCTTAAGTCCTTTAAGTGTCAGGTGAGCAACTACTTTCAATCGGATGACCATTGGTTGTTGCTGATGATGCGATCTGCGCTGAAATTTGGCACCTTTAGTGAATATTGGTCTTACGTTTCCTGGGTGGCAGCTCAAGCCCCAGATCATCTGGCTTTTCATCCCTATGAACGCTATGGGGCAACCACTGAACGGTTTTTTGATGATGGTACGGGTTTGTTTTCTGCGACATTACGGCGATATCAATCGACGGTATCCCAGCCGACTCAAGAAAGCTTTTCTCCGTCCTATACAGAGTTAGAATCCTTTATTCAAGCTGAGTATGGGTCAGATCCGCTGCCATCTTCTTTATCTTTTGAAAGTAGCCCTCGACATCTCAAAAAGAACAGAGAGAATATGCATATCGAAGAGTTGCGTTCTCGTTGGAATCCTCGCATGACTGAAGTCTCTAGCACACACTAAAGATTGGAAATCTAAATGGATTCGGGTTCATCTGGGATGGCAGCAGGTCACCTCCCGGTATATAGGACTCACCATGACCGAGACATCAACAAGTTTGGGAATCCCGCGCCAAAAGTGAAACGTTGGCGTCGGGAGGAGGTCAACAATGGTCTTCAAACAACCTGTTGACCGAAAAGTCGTTAGTTATTGTATGAAAACAATCGGTTTATGCCACTCCAAAGACTACAAAAATTGATTAAGCCTATTATCCAGGATATCGGCTATGAATTAACAATTCGGAACCGGATTAAACAGATTCCGATTATTCAAGAAATAGAACGTTTAAGGACAAGTGAACGCTATCAAAATCCTCAGGGTTTAATTGCTTTTGGTAGTAAGGTTTATTCCCAAAGTGATGAAGATGGCATTATTAGAGAAATCTTTAACAGGATTGGTGTCACGAATCAAATCTTTGTTGAATTTGGCATTGGCAATGGCTTAGAAAACAATACCCTTGCCCTGCTTTTTGATCATTGGCAAGGTCTATGGATCGATGCGTCGTCTAGTTCGGTAAATAAAATTAGAAAATATTTTCATAAAGTCATAGAAAATGGTCAGTTAAAAATCGTTGAATCCTTTATTACAAAAGAGAATATCAACGAATTAATTTCTGCCAATATAGATGCTGATGAAATCGATATATTATCAGTCGATATTGATGGTAATGACTATCATATTATTGATTCAATCACCTGTATAAGTCCCAGAGTGATTGTCGTTGAATATAATGCCAAGTTCACACCACCCATTTTATATTGTATGGACTATGATGCCACACACAGATGGGAAAAAGATGATTGTTTTGGGGCTTCATTGAAGTTTTTTGAGGTCAATCTAGATAAAAAAGGGTATTATCTTGTGGGCTGTAACTTATCGGGTGTTAATGCATTTTTTGTCAGAAAAGATTTGGTTAGTGATCAATTTTTTGCTCCGTTCACGGCTGAAAATCATTATGAACCTGCCAGGTATTATCTCTCGGGATATTTTGCAGGTCATCCTGCCAGCTATCAAACCTTAGCAAAATCTCTGACCATGCGCTCTATTTGAAATTCGCTGAACATCAGCACCCCGCTCTAAAGAGACGGGGCTTTTAGCTTCCCTTTTTAGGTAGCTGACCAGCTATCAGAATTGTTCTTGATCTGAGTTGTCTCTCTATCCTGTGTTTCACAGAAAGTGGAACTTTTGAAATCCCATAAAAATTTTTAAAATTAAGCTTGATTTTTGTTAAAATTTACTATTAAAAATACCAATAAAGTTGATATTTGAGCCGATGAAACTTGCCCGCTTAAACTCAGACAGTCTTATCCCCCGCTTCTACAGGCTTGCGGCCATTAATACTCTCTCCGTAAGTATTCACCGGTCAGTGGTCAGCCGTCAGCTGTCAGTGGTCAGTGGTCAGCCGTCAGCTGTCAGGGGTCAGTGCTCAACAGACGTAACTCAGATTAGACAAATGGTTACCTGTTTTATTCAAAAGCTGAGAGCTGAAAGCTGAGAGCTGAGAGCTGAGAGCTGAGAGCTGAGAGCTGAGAGCTGAGAGCTGAATGCTTACCTCTCTCCAATATCATGATTCCCTTATCGGGCTTAGTCAGCGTGGCTTTCCTGGGACATCTGCCAGAAATTCGTCACTTAGCAGGAGTTGCAGTCGCAACGGTTTTGTTTACCTATCTTTACCGACTTTTACACTTCTTGCGGATGGAACGGGAGCGACGGCTCAAGCTGTAGGCAAAGATGACCGCGAAGCCATGTTATTATTGGGTTTACGCAATGGATTGATAGCGTTGGTACTGGGTGTATTAATTGTTATTTTACAATATCCTATCGAGAAAATTTGGTTTCTTATACTCGATGCTCCTGATGACGTTAAATCTTCTGGTATTGCTTATTTTAATGCCCGTATTTGGGGTGCTCCCGCAGTGGCACTTAACTTAGTCGTGATCGGTTGGTTATTAGGAAAAGAGATGAGTGGTAAGGTGCTAGTGATAACAATCCTTGGCAATTTAGGCAATATAATCTTTGATTATTTTTCCATTATTAAATGGCATTGGGGCAGTATTGGAGCTGGTTTTTCTGCTTGTTTGAGTCAATATTTGACCTTATTTGTGGGAATATTCTTTATCAGTCAGGATGTTCGATTCCAAGAAATTCAGCAGTTAAGTGATTGCATTTGGCAGGGTTCCATTTAGATTAGGATAATATAATCGGGGGTAAGGCCAAAGGAAATAGAGTACAGAAACAAGATACTCTAATAGACCTATGCGCAAAAGTATTTTTCTGATAGTGTTTACTCAATTCTTGTCCACTGTTCCCTGTTCCCTG
>NZ_JAAHGN010000566.1:0-4811 GCF_010672485.1 Moorena sp. SIO2C4
TCTTCATGGGCAGTGCTGACAAATAAGCCATTCGTCCAGTATTGCAACATATCCCCCAAATTAATCACAAAAGCATCTTCTAAACAAACCGCATCAATCCAGGCATTTTTGGCATAAACCCGTAGGGAAGGGGTTGGGAAATACTCTTGGATTAACACGGTGAAGATGCCGGTATCTGTGTGTTTTCCGGCAATGCCATACTCAGGAGGATAGTAATTGGCTCGATGGATCAGGATTGGATCGTCAAAATAAGGGTCAAACCAATCCGCGTCTAGGTTCAAAGCCACAGCCAGCCCCCTGAGAAGGTGGGGAACAATTTTGGTCAGGATTTCCCCTTGAAGCTGATAGTGGAATGCAGCAAAACCAGGGGCTACAGTGTCATCAGGAATCAAGGTAGGACCAGTAAACGGCTTGTCTGAAGGTGGATGTTCTATGCCAAGGTCAAAAACTTCCTTGGGATCAGGACCAACCTCTTCATGGAAGGTTTCGCCATAAAGGGGAATGTAGCCCCTAGAGGTGTTGGGATAAACGGTTTGTTTGTCTTGGCCATAGGCTTTTTTAATGTCCTCTTGCAACTGGAAAAAGTTACGAGAGCTGTCGATGGTTTGTTGAACTAAATCGGCGGAAATGCCATGATCTTTCAAATAGAAAAAACCATGATCTAAGCAGGTGTTGTAGAGGCGTTTGTGTTCTTCGTTACCTGATTTTGACCCATTGAGGTCTGTTAATTTTGTTAATGAAATTACGGGTAAGGTATTCATTTATAATTCTCCTGATTTATGTAGCAATTAGCGCGATCGCAACTAGGGCAAAACCTGGTTAACTGACAAAAAGTGAAGTCAAAAGTGTTCAAATGCTTATGGTTCGAGGAGTTGCAGGACTTGACTAAAGTGAGTAGGAGCTCCAAGGTTTCTACGCCTAACATCTCCCAAGGTCAGGGGTCCAATCCGGTTGTAGCCCCACACGAGTTTATAAATCCAACTTCGTTTATATTAAGTCATAACAGCGATTTCTTCACTGGTTCTGCCTTGGGCTAGCAACCAGATGATTTGATAGTGGGAGCGTTCAATCGGATCTTTCCCTTGATGATAGCGCTGTTCTAGTTCTCCTATACTCAGATGGGGTTCTATGCTGATTCGCTTGGGCATCAGTTTGGAGCTGGGTCTTGCATCTGTGATATATTACGGTTATTTAATGCAACTAGATATTACACAATAGCAGGAGGCAGAGGGGTAAATCTTTGACTTCTAACTCTAAAGCCGGTTTTTTCGTATAATCGATCAAGGAAATGCCCGTCACAACTCTGGTGCGAGTGTGCAGAAAACAGCACAACAGAATCACAGACCAGGGCATCAATTCCAAAATTTGACCGCTAGCCCAAGCTTTGTGAGTATTAATGCTTAGTAGAACTATTGGAATTCTTCGGGATTTGCCAACTGGATTTTCCCATGATGCCGCCAAAGAAATTGAGCAAGCAACTTCTCTGCCATGGCAAGAAAATTCTTACCGTGAGTATACAAGTCAGGGATATGAAGTTTTGTCACTCTTTAGTAAAACTGGAGACTCCACCGATACAATTATTGAAGATTGCAGCCCAAAAGCAACTCTTGAACTTGATAAATTGCCAACAATACGTTCATTTTTAGAGCATTGCAATCTATCGTTGATGTGGGTTAGATTAAACAAGCTTGCTCCAGGTACTTGCTTTTGGGAACATCGAGATTATTCTGAATTGTCTGAGAAGCAGAAAGTCAGGCTGCATGTACCAATTTCCACATCACCAGATAGCTACATGGTTTTTCAAGATACATCAGTTCACTTGAAGCCAGATACTCTCTGGCTTTTACGACCTGATTCTGATGTACATGGTTTTATAAATGGACAGTCTGTAAGAATCCATTTAATCATAGATGCTTATCTAAACAATGAACTCAGCAATGAAATTGATCAAGTATATTTACTTGAAGAAAGTGTAACCATACTGCCTGAACCAACCCCTGATATCTACAATAAACTACTTAGCCTTGCTGCTAGACTTGTTGATGAGAATCGAGAACACGATGCTGAGGAAATGCTACTTACAACCTTTTTGCAATACAATCAGCCCTTAGGTTTTTCCTATGACTTAGTTGTCAGTTTGTACGAAAAATCTTCCAGGCTTGAAAAGGTGCAGGAATGGATTAGTAGAAAGTATAGATTTTTGCATCAAGAGGAACTTCAAAATGTCAAGAATAAATAGGAGCAGCCAGATCATGCAACAAGATCATATTGAAGGTAAGATCATTGACGGTCGTCTTGGACAATTTCACAGAGATGTGCATGCCCTCACTTATGATCCAGATAGGCTAGAGAGAGCATATGATAAGCATGCAGAGAATTACGATGAATTTCTCTTGGACTTAGCTGGAGACGGTACATCTGGCTGTAGTCACTATACAACCCTATTCTTTAGTAGGCACGTGCCAAAACATAAGGGTCTGCGCATCTTGGATGCAGGGGTTGGTACAGGTATTGGTGGAGTTGAACTGATCAATCTGGGTTACAATCCTCTCTCGATCATAGGTGTTGATCTGTCCTCAAAAATGTTAGCGCAAGCAAAGAAGCGAGGAATTTATGAGGCACTTCATCATGCCTGCTTCCCAGAAACAAATGAAATTTTGCAGCCAGATGAATTTGACGCAGTCCTGTGTGCTGGAGGGTTCAGTCATGCAGCAATGCCTGATTCCGCAATGCCTGAATTTGTAAGAGTCACTCGACCAGGAGGGTTTGTTGTATTTAGCGTTCGCAAATCTGTGTATGACAAGTCTGATTCAGCGATAACAGCCATGATCAAACGCCTAGAAGAAAATCGATCCTGGAAGATTGTTGCTCAAGAGTGTGGGGACTATCTACCTGCTGATGGGGTACAAGCAGTTTACTTTGCCTGCCAAGTTCTTTAGTACAGGCTTTTGCGCTCCTAACTAGGGCTTGCTGAAAAAGTAGCGGAAAAATCGGAGGCAATGGTTAGATGAATTAAACTGACTCAAGAGATAAGTTTTTCGGGTCTACAATGAGTTTTTAATAATAACTGATAATCAGTCAAGCCCCAATGGTCTCACTGTAAGCATTCAGCCGTTGGCCATTCGCGTAGCGTGGCCAACTGCCAAGGCCAAGGCTCATGGTAAGCGAACAGCTTAAAATCAACCTATGCAAGCCTATGTCCACGCTACGCAAACGTTAGAATTTAATAGTTCGAGATTTTACCTCTTTAGCTGAAAGCTGATTGCTGATAGCTGAATACTTATAATTACTTTAATTCCTGAGCCCGACCTGCCCCTGTTTTATTCACCCAAATTGAATTAAAGTTTTTCAGCATAATGTCAGTAGCATTGATCTTTTTATCGGTTCCGATCGGTTCAAATGTTGCGTTGACATCTGGATAAACAAAGAAAGGAATCGAAATCCGACTCCTCGAGACTGTATGAATCACTTCGTGGGGAGTACTCACAAACAAACCATTTGTCCAAAGTTGCAACATATCCCCCAAATTAATCACAAAAGCATCTTCTAAACAGACCGCATCAATCCAGGCATTTTTCGTATAAACCCGCAGGGAAGGAGTAGGAAAATATTCTTGGATTAACACAGTAAAAATACCGTTGTCTGTGTGTTTTCCTGCCACACCACTTTCAGAGGGGTAGTAAATGGTTCGATGGATCAGGATTGGATCGTCAAAATAAGGGTCAAACCAATCCGGTTCAAGGTTCAAAGCAACAGCCAGTGCCCTGAGAAGGTGGGGAACAATTTTAGTCATAATTTCCCCTTGAAGCTGATAGTGGGATGCAGCAAAACCAGGCGCTACAGTATCATCAGGAATCAAGGTCGGGCCAGTAAATGGCTTGTCTGAAGGTGGATGTTCTATGCCAAGGTCAAACAGTTCCTTGGGATCAGGACCAACCTCTTCATGGAGGGTTTCGCCATAAAGGGGAACGTAGCCCCTAGAAGTGTTGGGATAAACGGTTTGTTTGTCTTGGCCGTAGGCTTTTTTAATGTCCTGTGGCAACTGGAAAAAGTTACGAGAGCTGTGGATGGTTTGTTGAACTAAATCAGCAGAAATGCCATGATCTTTCAAATAGAAAAACCCATGCTCTAAGCAGATGTCATAGAGACGCTTGTGTTCTTCGTTACCTGAGTTTGAACCATTGAGGTCTTTTAATTTTGTTAATGAGATTACGGGTAATGTATTCATTTCTAATTATCCTGATTCATGTAGCAATTAGCGCGATCGCAACTAGGGCAAAACCAATACCAATCATTTGTTTTAGGGTCAATGTTTCGTGCAAAACAACCAACCCCAGGACAATGACCACTAAGGGATAAAGGGCTGATAGGGTAGAAACGATTGCCATAGAACCTTTAGAAACTGCCTTGATATATAGCAGAAGTCAGAAGTCAGAAGTCAGAAGTCAGAAGTCAAACTCTTGCGCTTACAAAGGGTGTGAGACTTTTGTCATGTCCTAACTGCCCTGGCGACTGCTATAAAATAGCACCCCCAAAAAGTTCAGCATACCTGCAATAATGGCTAAAATAGCGCCTTTTGGATGGTTTTTCAAGCTATTACCAAGGTTTATCAGGATAAGTAAGGCAAGGATTGTTCCCCCTAATCCCTGGTAGACAATGGCACTTTTAGCGCTAATGTACTGATCAGAAAATTTAGGTAAGAAAGCCCAAAATCCCCAAGATAAAACTGTGCCTAATGTGGGTATAAACCATTCTTTAATCTATTTATTTATACACCGCGATCGCTTCACCCAAAACATCAAGTATTGGCT
>NZ_JAAHGN010000567.1:0-4808 GCF_010672485.1 Moorena sp. SIO2C4
TGGCGTACCAGGGAACATCTGGATTGATTTACCTGTTAACCCACCTGGCTCAGCTATGGGACAGACCAGAATTGCTGGAGCGGGCAGTAGAGTTGACTCACGAACTAATGCCACGGATTCCTCAGGACAAATACTTTGACCTTTTGCTCGGAGTCACGGGGGTGATTCCTGTCATGGTGGGGTTGGCAAACACCACTTCTGGCCAAGGGAGAGATAGTGCCATAGATTGTGCTGTGCAGTCTGCTCAATATTTGCTCCAAGGGGCAACTCGCCAGGGGGACACCCTAAGTTGGGAGGGTGGGCGACCGGATCTAAACCAGCAGAATCCCACCGGTTTTTCCCATGGTTCGAGTGGTTCAGGGTGGGCACTAATTTTGCTGGGGTGTGATCTTGACAAGCAAGAGTACATTCAGGCTGGTCGTCAATGCTTTGCCTATGAAGCGACTCACTTTGATCGGGAGCAGAAGGATTGGTATGACCTGCGCAAATCGGTCATGGTAGCTGACAGAAACGAACCCCATTTTGCCAATGCTTGGTGCAATGGGTCGGCGGGAATTGGTTTGAGCCGTATTGCCAGTTGGGCAGCTTTAGGGAAAAATGACGAAGATATTCTGCGGGAGGCTTACGCAGCTCTCAATGCTACTTTGCGGAATTTTGACAAGCTCGGTAATGATTCCCTATGTCATGGCAGATCTGGCAATGCTGAGCTATTGCTGCGGTTTTCTCAACTGAGGGACACACCTTATTTGCAGATGGAGGCTAACGTCCAAGCTCAAGCCCAATGGCGTCGGTTTGAGAAAGCTCGTACGTGGCTCTGTGGTTCTACGACTAAGGATCTCTTTCCCGATCTGATGCTTGGGATCGCTGGAATCGGAATGCACTTTTTGCGGCTAGCCTATCCGGAGCGAGTCCCTTCCCCTCTGATGCTCGATCCGCCTCCATCAGCATAAGCCGATAGACCTAGATTGAGGGGAAAGCTTGTGTCGGTGAAGGTAGACTCTGGGATTATTATTGTCGTGGTTGTAATTTTGTTGGTTTAATTGGTTGAAAAAGCTATGTCAAAAGAAGCGGTGGAGAAGTTTTATGAAGCTCTTGAAAATACAGAAGCATTGAGACAGCAAGTTAAGGTAATCACAACGGAAGAAGAGCTGGTTAAACTTGGTGCCAATCACGGTTATTGTTTTACCAAAAAAGATATAGCAGCAGCAAATGCTTCTTATGTTCCCAAGAGTGACAAACCTCTGATTTCCATTGATTGTTCTGAGTCTGCTTCTGATAAAGGGTTCCCCCACGCTTATCACTACGAGTTTAAGTTTTCCGAGATTCCAGGGTTTGAGAAAATTGCTGAGGAGGTCGGAAAGCTCAAAATCAAGCCAGATACGGTGGATATAGGGCTGTATGAAAAGAGTTTTTGGGAAGCAAATTTAAAATTTGCCGATGTTTCCCCAGCTGATCCAGAATTCCAACAGCGGTATCTCAAATCATTGCGCTCCTACCTGGATCAAGGTGTGGCTTCATCCCAGCCTGAATATGCCTGGAGTCAGTTCCACTTAATTAATCTGGATCGGTATGTTGACCATTCCCTTTACGATGATTATTTTAGGACGAAAGTAAAGTTAATCGAACTCCTGGAAGAGTTCTTTGGAGCTGAAATTAGGTTCTCAGGAAGCTTATGGTATCCGCCGAATGCTTATCGGATGTGGCACACGAACGAAACTCAGCCAGGTTGGCGGATGTATTGCGTTGATTTTGATCGCTGTGAATTCAATGGGGATGGCAAACCATTTTTCCGCTACATGAATCCCGAAACCAAAGAGTTAGTAACCCTTGAGGAGAAGCCGAAAGTGGTTAGATTCTTCAAGATCGAAAGCGAGCCACACAAGTTGCTGTGGCATTGTATTGTTAATAAAACCCAAGCAAACCGGTGGAGTTTTGGCTTTAACGTTTCTGATCAATGGATGAATAAGTTACTCAAGCCTAAGGTAAAATTGACAGCAAACTGAAATAAAAAAAATGAGATCAAAAAACTATGTTCTAAACTAGCCTAAAAAATGTTTTATGTGAAATACTCCTGTGACTTGTTGCTAAAGAAAATAATTATACCAATACTGTACACATGGTATGATTAGGAAAAATAGATGAAGGAGTTACACTCTTCTTGGGTAAACTTAAATATTACTTCATCAAACTTATCCATAATGAACAAATTTATAATGATCAAATTTACTAGTAATGGTAAAAAAGCTAAGTTGGGATAAGTTCAATCAAGCAGACTCGAACACATTACTAAAAAAAACTACTCGAAGACACTATGGTCAAGATCAAGCATAATCCTAAAGAATATAGAGAAGATAAAGATAGAGGTGGTGACAGGGATGAAATTCGGCAAATACAGATATTGATGCTCTTGTGTTTATGTCTGTCCTCTGAAGGCACGCTCTACGACTTGCTGAAGATGGCATTGGCGACCCCTGGGCACCAGACATTGAATCGGGTAACTCCACCGGAAGATATTAGTATAGATGGTCTATTTGAGTGGTTGGGTAAGCTGTTTGGTGAAGCAGAAGTGACAGAAGGAGAAAGGGATTTGATTCTCTGGCAAAACGATATCAAAAATATGTGGCCAGCGATTAGTGAGCTCAGAGCAATCGAGGAGAAGCTTGGGTTTAAGATTACCATCGAAAAGAAGAGCTAAGTTGTGCACAAAGTTCACTATCAGCTAGTGATACTTTCTTAGGGTAAATGTTAGAGGGTGGGGGATTATAGCTTCCCCCACCCTCCACGTAATCCTACAAATTAAGACTACAAATTAAGACTAAACATTAAGACACAATTGAACATAATTACTGTTTTCTGAATCCACTGACTGAGTATTACCAGACCTAGCAGATAAATCATTATCCAGCCAACTCTCACTAGTGCCTAACCTCAGAGCATCACTAGCTAACCACCTCTGGAACACTTCCATGCGACCATCTTCTGGACTAACTAGCTGATAAACTCTGAACCGCTTTTTTCCTTGGCTCTGATAACGAATACACTGTAAGCCATAGCCGATTTTATCCAAGAAGCGCCTAATAATAACAATCGGAGTTGCTTTCTTAGCTAGTCCTATTCCGGTGATGGTTTTGATAGCACAACGGTTTGCTAATGCGATCGCAGCCATCTCCTGCAAGTCCTGATCAGTATTTTTGAGTTCTCGTTCCAGATTTTCTAATAGAATTGGTATCCCCAAAACTTTCATAGTACCAATCATTGCTCCTAGCACAGCACGATTGAAATCCGGTATAAATATACTCCCTTGACCTTGCTCAATTAACAGTCGCGCTACCTTAGCATCCCGTTCTGCTAGATGTTGCTGACCTAGGGTAAGAAAATAATGGAGCCGTAGCTGCTTATACCAGCCTTGGTCATCTTTGAGTACCAGTTCTGGTGTGACTGGGATGGCATAACGCTGCTTTAAATCGTACTTCCGTAGTGAGCGACGTTCCGATGGTTTTTTGACTAGGCGTTTGCTAATCGTTTGATATTGGCTATCACTGAAGTCTTGACTAGATGCGATCGCATTACACTCAGCCTGATAGTTTTGGTCTCTAACTGCAGTAATCGCTGCCATCAGAGCATTCTGTGCTCCCAACTCTTCCGCTTGGGGTGAACCCTTAGACTTCTTTTTCCCAGCTTTAGTGGAACTGACTGGGGAAACATCCATCACCAGATGACCTTCAGCACGCAATCCTGCTAGCACCGATTCCCGATAGTTGACCATGGCGGCATTGAATCGGACAGCCATTTTCGCCCAGCACATCAAGGATTCTGCTTGAAAGCCTGTATCTAAATCATCCACAGCATCGAAATCCGATTGTTGTAGCAACCGAATATTCATTTGGGTCAAACGCTGTCCAGATGCCAGTAGTGAGGATAGAGACGTGGAGCCATTACCGACGTGATTAAAGCCATAAGGGGCTACCCAGATGAACCGGGGGAGATTTTCTCGGATTCGGCCTAAGGTTTGTCTGACACTATTTTCTCCTTGCACCCCTTGGGCAATACACCACACAGAGGTAAAGTGTCCCCGCAGATCAATACTCACTCCCGTTTCAATAGCAGGACTAGCTAATACAATGTCATAGTCCCGTAAAACATTGTTGAGGTTATTGATACACCCCATGGCTGGATGATTTGTTTCACCAAGGGATTCCGAATCAATGCGCAATATCCGGAGGTGGGGAAATTGCTTTTTTAGGTACGCTTCTAGAGTGCAAGTACCCCATTGGCTCTTGGGTTTTTGAGCGGAAAGACACACAAAGGGTTTGCCTCCTTGAGCAATGTGTGCTTCTAGCTCTCGCACTAGTTTTTTTGGTGTGCTATCGGTATAGTTATGAACTTGCCAGGACCCGTCAATGTTCGGTTTCCAGTCATTCTCAATGATGAAGGGTTCAAGGTCAACTCCAGACAAGCTCAGTAAGTAATCTATCGATATATCACTCAAGTCCGCATCCGCAATATAAACTTGACCAGACCCCCCCAAGACATTCTGGATTAGGGTTTTCAGAGATTTGAGAATAGCAACCCGATTACTCTGACAGGTGCTAGAGTTCAATCCATGCCAGAGCACTTGCTCCACTTCATCGATAATTACTACGCCATCAGACCAGTTAGCAGCATTGAAGCGAGCCTGAGAATTCCCATGCAAGGAGTCGAGACATAAACCATAACCTAAGACGCCTTGCTTCTGGTCATCCCTGACCTCAGTGATATACTTGATGCCAAAGCGTTGACACAATGCTTCTACTAATCGCACCCGATAG
>NZ_JAAHGN010000568.1:0-4797 GCF_010672485.1 Moorena sp. SIO2C4
CTGATCTACTTGTGCTTGAGTAATTTGCACCAGTGGCTCTTGGAAATTACTGCTACTAGCACGGGTAATGTCTACAGCTGTCTTATTAGCTTGGCTCAACAGTTGATCAACAGCTTGATTTACGGCTGTTGGATCGACAATTCGTACTACTCCAGAGGTGAGTACCTGACCACGAAATAAAGCAACATTTCCCTGACGCAGTACTCGATAATTCTGATAGTACTGTTCTAGAATTGCGAGTTCCCGTTTTAAAAAAGCCAGTTGTTTTTCTTGTGATTCAAGTTGTTTATTACGTTTAGCAAGTTGACTCTCCTTTTGTTTAAGTTTTTGTTCAAGTTCTTTAAGTTCTTGTTCGAGTTCTTTTAGGAAAGTTTCACGCTGAGCAATGACTTGATCTCGTTCAGCAATTTTCTGGTCAAATTGTTTTATAGCTTGGTCTTTCTCAGCCAGCTCCTGATCCCGCTGTTGGATCGTTTGGTCTTGTTTGAGGATAGCTTGGTCTCGCTCTTGGATAGCTTGGTCTCGCTCTTGGATAGCTTGGTCTCGCTCCAGCATTTCCTGATCCCGTTTCTTCACCAATTCTTTTAATTGAGTGATTTGGCTCTGGAGTTGGGTAATTTGTTCATTGAGTTGATTCCGCTGTTGGATTAGCAGCTGACGTTCCCTGAGGAGTGACTTAATTTCAGTACGCAGCACCCCAACCTGAGCAGAGACGTCTTTCAGTTGATTTTGAGCCTGTTGGAAATTTCGATTAGTTTCATCCAGACGCTTCTGAACCTCTATTTGCTCTGCTTTGGCCTCGGCTAACTTCTGCTCTACTCGATCTTTCTCATCCTCTAATTGGCTGACCTCCCGGCGAGCACTTCTAAGTTTTTTGAGGATATTATCAAGCTCAAAAATCCCATCTCGTAGAGACTCACTGGTGGCAAACAAAATCCCCAAGGTCGAGGCAGAAATTAAGCCACCGGTGATAATTGTTACTACCGTGGCAGTAGTACGGGGACGTAGATTAAATAAACTCAGCCGTGCTTTTCCTACTCGTGTACCCATGCGATCGCCTAAGGTAGCGAGTAACCCCCCCAACACCAAAATTGAGGCAATCAGGATATAAGCGCTGGTCATCTAAAGCCTCACGGGAGAGTGGAAACTACTATTATTTATGTGGTCATTTATGTGGTGGAGGAAACGCGAGGAGGCGATTTTAACTGCTGTCAAAGTACTACAATAATAGTTATACAAAAAAAACTTTAAGGTTGGCTGGGACTCCCAGTGGTGGGAAATTCCACTGAAAAGACAATCAATCGAAATGATTGATTGGCTACAGCCACGTAGTCTAGTTTTAGCCCCTACAAGCAAAGGCTTTAAGGCTAGTGAATCAAACCACATACTTACAAACCACATACTTACAAACCACATACTTAAAGGTAACCTCAACCCCCACCACCGTGAGAGAGTAGCGGTAATTGGCACTGCCTGATGGACTGCAAGCCTATTGGTTTTACGGAAGGTGAGGTTGATGTGGTTGTTTCGAGCAATGGCTAACATTTGTTAGTTAACTCCTCCGAAGAATCTGCGCCTATGGAAGAGCGCAGAGTTTCAATACTGCATTGTTGTCTATCCAGATACAGCCTATCTCATAGCTGTAGAGAATTATGTTTATTTATGGTAAACTACCCAAAAGATTTATCGACTTCCAGCACCAGCAGTAGGGCATGGGGAGTAACCCATAGACTAACAAATCATCCCTAGTTTGTACAAAGCGCGCTCCAAACAATAGACCTGGTAGTTTTGAGTTATCAAACTAACCTTGAAATCCCTAAAATGTTTATAGAATTCGTAGCAAATATTTTTGTTTAAAATTTTTGTTTAAAGAATTATTTCCTTGGGCTGTAACGCTTATATGCTACACTCTACAAGTCTTTGCATAAATGAAGTATACCACGCCTCACACCCTACCCGAGATAACCACACGATACCGGATACAGACCGATGATTACTCCAGATGAATGCCATACAGACGGGTAGGTGTCCCATCTGGGCATCTAGATTCCATTTGATTTTACTATAGGCTATCCAATCTCCCCTGACTCTCCAACCGATGCGTTCACCTAGCCTGACGCAGTCTCCTGCCACCTCTTGATAAATGGACTGCTGAACACTAAGCCCAAAGTGTCCTTGGCTGTATCTTACCCAAAGCTGGTCAATGGTCAGCAGGTCAGCACAGGGAAATGTTTTGAGCGACTCTACATCTAGCCATTTTTCAGCTTCTCGACCTGCTGCTTCCAGGAGTACCCTGGCTGTCTCTAGGTCGGCTTCTTTCCACTTCCCTGCTGCTAGTAAGTCTCGCAGTTTAGTGTAGTCTACTCCTTTTTCAGAACGCAGTTTGAGTTCAGGTTCATAGTGATGTCGTGTCATAGGTTTGCGCCATGGTGATGGGAGTTGATCTGCAAAGATACAGTAAAGATAAAGTTTTGGCTTGTCTGTCTGGTGTGGGGTACACCCATCAACCATAGCATTGCCCCAGGAGTCAACTACCAGACACTGACCGCAAAGCCATACAGCAATCATCGATAAATTCTAGGTATTAGGCTAATGGTATTAGGTATGAGGTACAACAGGGGCACTTGACAAGCTCCGTCCTAACCGAGGGGCTAGCCAACTTTCAACAGAACCCTCCCTAGAGCCTAAACCCTAGAGCCTAAACCCTAATATCAAGTCAGGTTGAATACCCATAATTAGAGGGAGGGTGGGAAGTGTGGGAAGTGTGGGGAGGGTGGGAAGTGTAGGGAGATGGGTAGATGGGTAGATGGGGGAGATTTTTATTAAGGGTAATTATCCCGACATGATATAAATTCTGTTCGCGAAGGGTGACCGCAGGTCAAACAGGTATCTAAGAGACAAAATATGTAACAAAATGCGAACGCGCCCCGCGTGGCCTACGGCCAATCGCATCTTTACAGATGTTCCTTGTAGTGCTTCAATGTATAGCCTGTGGTTAAGGAGTTTAACAGGAAACCCGCCCGAAGAGGCTTAGGGGTAACACCCCTCATTCAAATTCACTACCAGTATCCGAAAATTACTGGTAGTCTAATTTAATGAACATGAGACCTGCTCCCGTTTAGTTGCTCCATTTCTGTTGACGGTTGACACAAAATAATCAACTATAAAGTGTCAACATAAAGTGTCAACAAAACCAAGTTTCACCGAATTGTGCAGGTAAAATGTGGCTCAAACGGGTTTTTAATGCAAATTATTACGTTGGAGCAAACTTAAAATTATGGCACCTGTATGGCCCCTAAAGACGGTCGTGTTTCAAACTCTCTTCCTGCTGGTGGTAATTGCGGTGGAAGGGATAGTCTTACAACGAGGGCTAAAACTCAACCGCAAAACCAGCATGCAGCAAGCAGCATCGATTAATCTACTTTCCACTATTGTAGGTTGGTGCTGTTTTTTTGCCCTTCACGACCAACTCCCTACGGAATTTCAAGGCCAGATGATTAGTTATATCTTTTTCGATCACTTTTCAGAGGATAAGCCTGACAATTTTTATACTCTTATTGCTATGAGTGTGATCACAATTTTCTTTCTTTCCTTTATTATTAAGCTGGCAGGGCTGAGGTTACTCAAAATCTTTTTAGAACTAGCTGAAGATCAGGCAACTGGTTCCACATCGGCTTCCGACGAGGAAAAGTCATTATCCTTGAGGCGCTCTGGTCAGAGAGGATCGGGTGGGGAAAATCGAGCTATGGTCGTCCTCATTGCTAATTCCTGTAGCTATAGCGCTATCTTACTGCTTTTGTTTCTGCGTTTCCTTTATGTCAACCCCATTAGTGGATAACTAGCGTCGTGAAATTTTTCACATCCCTATTCGAATTTGTCATTGGCTTAGCGGTGGTAGACTGGGTGGTAAAGGTACTGAAACCTCCCAAGGCATTTTCCTGGCAGGCTCTAATGTGGCTAACTGTGTTTTCCTATGTAATGGCAGGGTTAGCCACGGGATTTGTACAACGGCTGATAGCAAGCTGTGGTGGTATTTTGTTTATTTTATTTGTCTACTGGGTAACGGCAGCGGCGGCTAAGCTAAGAATTGCCAAGAAGAACAAAGACGCCAAGACAGGCTTGCCCCTGGGTCCCTGGATTACCGGCGCATTAACTAGTATTTATCTATTCGGCATCAATTTAAACCTTGGAGAATACCAGCCCGAAATTCAGGGTATCAGTACCTATTTATTCGGCATCGACTCAAGGGACGTATCATCCTGGACGTTCATTAGTTGGCCATTGATATCAGCCGTAATTGCGACTTTACCTTATATTTTAGCAGTAAGATTGGAGCTAAAAAAACCATCTCCAGCAGAACGTCAATATCTAGTTATATTATTCGGTAGCCAGCTCTTGATTAGCTGCTGGATACAGTTTTATTTCGTGATTCAAAACTGGCTAGTGCAATATCCTAGCTTACTGAGTGATGATTTTATCCATAGTTCCTTTGTCTGGAAATTGCCCTCTGCCCAAGTCACTATGCTATCTAGAGGTGTATCGATATTAGAGGGGATGGAAGTTCAATTGAAAGAAGAGTTGAATGCAAAATCTTGGTCAGAGGTTGAGAAATCCCTGCTTAAGGTAAATCACCAAAAGTTACTGAAGGAGATTGAATATCAAGCCAAGCAAAGCTCACCGGTTGCTGAAGATCCTCTATGGAAAGTAACCTATAAATTTTCATCCAGGGAGTCTGGGTATGACTATAACTTAGACTTGCAGGCCAATTGGAACGGTCCCCGTTCAAGCCCTGACACA
>NZ_JAAHGN010000569.1:0-4793 GCF_010672485.1 Moorena sp. SIO2C4
TGTTCCGGTAGGTTAACAATTACCTCAAAACTTTGAGCTTCTCTAGAATTGGTGTTCCTATTGGCTCTTGGTCGGGATTTTGCGTACTGATATTGGACTCCGGCAAGTCGTTCGCCATCGAATATGAGTTTCTTGACATCTGCTTCCTCTAATACTTGAGCCCCTGTATCCTTAGCATGATCCAAGAGAATTTTGTCAAAACGGGCACGATTAAGGTTGTATGAAAACGGGGTTTGCCCTTTTGCCACATTGCCAAAATTCTGCCGCCTCAGATCTCCAGTTGTCCCAGTTAAGAATTCAACTCCGTTTTTCTGCACAAACCCACCTTCCTTGATTTTGTCAGAGATATCTATCATCTCAAACAGCTTATACAGATAGGGCACCATCGACTCGCCGATATGAAATCGCGGAAACTTTCCCTTTTCCAATAAAAGAACTGAGTGACCATTCGCTGCTATCTTGTATGCACAAGTTGCTCCAGCAGGTCCGCCGCCAATGACAATTGCATCGAACATTTTGAAACTATCTGAATTGTTAAGTGTCATAAAAACCTCCTAAACGAAATACTTTGACAACTAGTTAACGATTTGATTTATCTAACAAGAAGTGTTGTACAACCTGTTAAATGGAGAGTGGCTGAATGCTTGCCTCAATAGTTTCCAAATAAACGCGAGTAATTATTATTATTAGCATGCCATCTCCAGCTGATTAGAGTCAGATAAACTCCCAACATATTTTCGGGAAAAGTCTGCTGCAAATGTCTTCAAACTCATCAGTTGAGATATCTTAGACTGTTGGAGCTGCTTCATGAAGCGGTCATTCTCTGAATTTTGTTCATCGATATTCACCATATGAAGCAGCGAGTGGGAAAACTCCTGGGTTTGCCAGATCTCTGGCAGACGAATAGCTGAGTATTGTTGAAGGATAGAGTCATTGTGGCTGATTAGATAGTAGTTCACCATTAATTTGCCCAAAACCTCAGCATCCTGAATGGCTAGGTTCATGCCTTTGCCACCTGAGGGAGTGAGAATGTGGGCAGCATCTCCTGCAAGAAAAAGGTGCTTGTACTGGATTGGGTTCGAGACATAGCTCCTCATCCTCAGCACTTGCTTGTCAGTAATCTTACCTTCGGTCAGTGACCATCCATCTTTGGCAAGTCGAACATGGAGTTCTGACCAAACACGTTCATCGGGCCAATCGTCAACGCTGTCGTCTAATGATATTTGCAGGTAATAACGGGAAATTTTTTCGTTCCTGAGCATATGACCGGCAAATCCATAAGGATGTATTGCATAGATAATATGCTCGGTTGAGGGAGGTGCTGCAGCGGTGATTGCTAGCCAAGAAAAATTGTAATTTTTGTAGTAAATATCTACAGCTTCCTCAGGAATTGATTTTCGGGCAATACCATGAAAACCGTCACATCCAGCAATGAAGTCGCAATCAATAACAATCGTGCTTTGTTTAATCTCGTCGTAACACGAGACTTGCGCAGGATAGCTATTCTTAACCACAAGACCTTTCGTGCTGAATCGTATTTCTCCGCCAGCCTCTTGAAACTTCTGGATCAGATCGACCAACAACTCCTGCTGAGGATAGGTATAGTGCGTTCGACCCTCACACATCTTGGAGTATTCGAGTACAAAGCTGTATTCCGGGCTTCGGAATTCACACTTCCCATGGGGCTTTCCTTCTCTCAACAAGCGGTCGGCGAGTCCATACTGCTTCAGAATACTTACCGCCTTGTGATCGATTAGTCCCGCTCGGGCACGGGAAAAGACCTCCTCACGACTGTATTTTTCGACTACTATACACGGGATCTTATTTTGCTGTAGGATGTTTGCCAATAATAGACCTGCCGGTCCAGCTCCTATAATGCAAACCTTCGTTGAGAAATGATTGTTAAGCATAGTGACCTCCTATGAAATCTTTAAATTTCAGAAGTTCTTCAACAGAATTAACCGATACTATTAGAGCTTTCGCCTAAAATTATTTTCCGGAAACTTTTCTGTAATCATCATAGTGTACTGATGATTGGAGATGACGCAGTAGGTTCTATACAGGAGATTTTCTTCGGGTTCAATCTGGAAATAATCTGCTAAATCACCTGCATGTTCTTTGCCAAGTTCGACATTTTCTTTGAAGATTTCCACTTTGTTCTCGACCCAGAGTTTACCAATGGGAGTTTTGGTCTGTAACAGTTGGGTTCGCATTTTTTCATTCAGTCTGTCGAGAACTAAAATTGAATCGGCATAGACATAGTTGCGGTCACTCATCTTACCTTGAAGTAGCACTTTGCGAGCGATGACTTCTGTGCCTTTTTTGAGGTTCATCGGCAGGATGTCTTCTTTGATTGTAATCTTGTCTTCAAACAGCTTTTTGATTTTGATTGCTTCCCCCGAGTAGGCTTCAATCATATCCGTAACAGTGCCGTTTGTCGTCAGCAATATTCGCTGAAATGGGCTGAGTAATACAGGTTCGATGTAATTCCGCTTTCGCGGAAAGTGTTGGGAAAAAATTGGCCTTAAGACTAGGGTTTGAGCGTTCATTTCCATTATTTCTCTAGAATTGGGCAAAAAGATCTGTTTGATGAGATATTGTGAGTTGAATCAATCTAAGTTAGCCTTCAATTTTTTCTTCAACTCACAACAAGTTTTAAACAATGGCACTGAATTTTTGGGTAGCTTGAGGGCATGAAGGGGTGAGGGCTAACTTTTCCGGCCAACGACCCACTGTTTCACCAATAACTGCCATTTCTTGCATCAGTTCTTGATAACGATGAGGCGTCAAGGATTGAGGGCCATCAGACAGGGCTTGGGAAGGGTTGGGATGAACTTCTATCATCAGAGCATCAGCTCCTGCTGCAATTGAAGCCATTGCCATTGCCGGGACGTATTCGGCTTTACCAGTCCCGTGACTGGGGTCAATCATAATGGGAAGATGAGTCAATGTCCGCAAGACAGGAATCACGGATAAATCGAGGGTATTGCGGGTATATTTGCGGTCATGGGTGCGAATTCCCCGTTCACACAAAATAACATTGGAATTTCCGGCTGCTAAAATATATTCAGCCGCCATTAACCATTCCTCAATGGTTGCGGACATTCCCCGCTTCAGCAGAACCGGTTTCTCTTGAGCACCAACTCTTTTTAACAGAGAAAAGTTCTGCATATTACGAGCACCAACTTGGAGAATATCTGCAACAGTTGCTATCTTTTCAATGTCGGCTGCATCCATTACCTCGGTGATAATTCCCAAGCCTGTTTCTTGACGTGCAATGGCCAGCAATTCCAAAGCACTCTCACCATGCCCTTGAAAAGCATAAGGAGAAGTCCGAGGTTTGTAGGCTCCACCACGTAGGAAATGAGCACCTGCTGCTTTAACTTGTTGGGCGGTTTCGACAATCATCTGTTCATTTTCAACCGAACAAGGGCCGGCAGTTTGAACGATGGGACTGTGTTCGCCAAAAGCAACAGAACCGTTCGGTGTTTCAACAATAATTTCACTGGGTTCACCATGTCGGAAGTCTCGACTCGCCCGTTTAAAGGGATGTTCAACTCGTGATACTTTTTCAATAAAAGGACTGACAGCCTGAATTTTTAAGGGATCGAGTTCAGCCGTGTCACCGACTAAACCAATCACCACTCGGTGTTTGCCGATGATTTTTTCGACGCTGACTTTGTATTGGGACAGTTCGTGTTTAATGCGTTCAATTTCGACTGTCGGAGTGGCTGCTTTGAGGACAATTATCATGCTTTATTTCCGTTGAGATTGGGTTTTATGATTTGGGAAGTGATTAACCGGACTTGATCTAACATCAACTTAGTTTTGACGAAGATCAGAAGTTGATATGTAGAGTGTGTAGGTCTTGGTGTGCATACTGAAAAACCCTTGATTGTTAGCTTCTAAAAACTTTTCGGGGTTCAGCGTATGTTTTATGCCGAAGAACGATTTTTTTTTCGAAACTTCTCAAAACTGACCTAGACCATTGGGTGAACAAGATTCACCGAAGCCTTGCTCCACTTGAGCTGAAACCAATTTCCAAACCTAGGTCTCATCAAGGGAACAGGACTTACTCAAAACTGGAATCCAAACCCTATAAGTGGTAAGTTGAGTTAGTAACGCACCCTACCAGTAGCCCTTGAGATTGGGTTTTATGATTTGGGAAGTGATTAACCGGACTTGATCTAACATCAACTTAGTTTGGACGAAGATCAGAATTTGATATGTAGAGTGTGTAGGTCTTGCTGTGCATACTGAAAAACCCTTGATTGTTAGCTTCTAAAAACTTTTCGGGGTTCAGCGTATGTTTTATGCCGAAGAACGATTTTTTTTCGAAACTTCTCAAAACTGACCTAGACCATTGGGTGAACAATATTCACCGAAGCCTTGCCCCACTTGAGCTGAAACCAATTTCCACACCTAGGTCTCATCAAGGCAACAGGACTTACTCAAAACTGGACTCCAGGAAAATTGGCGTACACCAATTACCAATTACCGATTACCAAGTCAACTTCGTAAGTCCTAGCAGGAATGAATACTTCCACCCAAGCTAGGGGTGAAGCGTTCCTGAAGTCAATTGAGAGCTTGCCTTGGGTTCACTATCATGGTCACATAGCGCGTTCGCGTAGCGTGGCCGAAAGGCCATCGCATTCGCGGCTCTTTGGTATCGACAGGCAACAGCGGTAGTGTTTCTGTCTGACCGGGAGGGATTTGGACTACCGATTGCCGAAGCCGCATCATTTGGTCGCTTTGTGGTGGTATCTCAAGGGAATCAAGCCGGTTTGGAAGCA
>NZ_JAAHGN010000057.1:0-15189 GCF_010672485.1 Moorena sp. SIO2C4
CCCGCCCCGTAACGCACCACCGTGTCAAACAACAAAAATGAGATGCACCCATGAGTAGTTTAAATGAGCGATTACCCCTTAAATAGCAAGGGATTCAATAAAATCAAAATATATTGTCTTGATGCAATAGCGAGTGGGGGAAACCACGCCAGTTGCTCATGGGGGGAACCCCCAAGACCGCACTGGCTCCCCAAGACCGCGCTGCATCGCTTTTATGAAAATTGCATTTTTAGTTTACTCAAAACCTTACTTAGTAAGGGCTATGGCTATTATTTTATAAAAATTTATCATAGCCACCCTAGGAGAGCCAAGTTCCACCCGGTTAAACCTCAAAAACCTCTTGCCTCTTGCCTCTTGCCTCTTGCCTCTTGCCTCTTGCCTCTCCTCACCAAAACTTTTTCAGCAAGCCCTAATTACTTAACTGTGGCACCTGCCAGAGTTTGATTATCTTTTTACCACCACTAGTAGCAATTGTCTGGCAATCAGGACTAATCGCAAAATATTCAATTGGATTTGGAAAACCATTTAGGGTATAGATTAGTTTTTCATTAGCAAAATCCCACACTTTTATGGTTTTATCTGCACTTCCACTGAACAACTTCTTACACTTAGCACCGATAGCTAATTCTTCCACATAATTGGTATGATCATTTAGACTGTTGACTTCTTCCCCAGTATCTAGATTCCAGACTTTGATAGTATTGTCAGCACTAGCACTAAACAATCGTTGTCCATCCGGACTTATGGCTAGAGAATTCACAAAGCTCTCATGACCTTTGAGAGTGTCGAGCTCTTCCCCAGTGTTGATATCCCAAATTTTAATCGTTTTATCGGCACTAGCACTAAATAGTTGTTGCTCATTCTGACTAATTAATAAAAAGTTAATTGAACTTTTATGACCTTGGATAGTGCGGATTTCTTGTCCCGTGTTGATATCCCAAATCTTAATGGTCTTGTCGGCACTAGCACTAAATAATTGTTGTCCATCCGGACTAAACGCTAGATGATTAATATAACTTTTATGACCTGGGATAGTGCGGATTTCTTGTCCCGTGTTGATATCCCAAATCTTAATCGTCTTATCGGCACTAGCACTAAATAATTGTTGTCCATCCGGACTAATAGCTAGATAATTAACATAGCTATTATGACCTTCGAGAGTGTGGATTGCTTCTCCCGTGTTAAGATCCCAAATTTTAATCGTTTTATCGGCACTAGCACTAAATAATTGTTGTCCATCCGGACTAATTACTAGATAATTAACCCAACTTGAATGACCAGTGAAAGTTTTAGTGTCAACTACAGATAATTCTTGAGCAGATATTTCTTGATATTTTCTCAGGGAAGCATTATAGGATTTATACAATAGCCAACCACCAGCACCAAATAATCCAACCACCAGAGCCAATATCCCTCCTAACCACCATCTTCTTCTTGGGGGTTTTACAAATTCCGTTTCTATAGAAATATTGGGTTGAGATTTAGTTTGAAAGCTTTGGTTGGTTGTACTCCCTTCTATATTAGTATTAGCCTTTGAAATACTAATCAAAGAATAAATATTAGCTAGATCATTTAAAATTTGCTGAGTCTTCTGAGGTCGAGCTGCTGCGGTTGGTGCCATCAAACTATCAATAAAGTCTGCTAGCTGCTCAGATATTTGAGGAGCATGATCACGCCAATGAAATTGATCATTTAACGGATCATAAACACTCTGATCTGTGACTGATTTGCCAGTCAGTAAATAAACAAAGGTTCGCCCCAGAGCATAAAAATCAGACTGTGGGACTGCATAGCCTTTTTCTTGCTCTGGGGGAGTATAGCCATGGGAACTAATCTTGGTAACACTGCCTCCACCACCGATTTCCGCTAGGTAGGTATAGGTCAACTCTCTAGCGGTGCCAAAGTCAATCAATACCAGTTGCCCATTGGCACGGAGCATGATGTTTTCTGGCTTGATATCGCGATGGAAATAGTTTTCTTGGTGAACAAGATGCAAAATCTCTACTATCTGCTTTAACCATTTAAGGGCTTGCGGTTCTAAAATCGGGTGATTGCCCTGTTGCCTCATCCACTGCTTCAAGTTAAGTCCATCAATTTTCTCCATGATGATGCAATGCAGGGGCTCCTTACTATGTCTAGGAAAAAACTGAAAGTAGCCCTCTGGATCGATTTGAGGGATACCGGGATGAGTCAGCTGGCTCAATACAGCTGCCTCTTGGCGAAATAGTTCAATAATTTTGGATTTCGAGTTGTGCTCCGGCTTAAGGACTTTTAGAATTTTTGGTACTGCCCCGTTGTAAGCTTCGTAAACCTTACCAAAGCCACTTTGGTCACTCAACAGGCGCATCACCCGATAGCGACCTTGTAATAACAAATCTGAGCCACAATGGCGACAAACCAGATTCGTCATGTTCCCTGGGTCATCTGGCTGAAGACACAGGGGATTGATACAGTAGCTCATGCCTAGCTACAAAAAGATAGTGGTCTTATCCCAATATTAGGATGGGGGTCTTGAATTAATCTACTCAAAGCAATATTTTCGCTCATTACGCCCCTAGTAGCTCAACAGCAGGAGTGAACAGATCAATATATAGGTTTTTATAGAGTCAGCTAGCAAGCAAAACTACCCACATTCATGGGGGAGATGTAGCCAGCGGTAGGAGCTTTTAAGCTCCGTGATGCTCTCTGTGATTCTCAATATAACGCCTAACTGTTTCAGAGCTGACGTTACCGGCAGTACTGACAAAATAACTTCGAGTCCAAAGGGAAGGGAGTCTAAGCAGGATTGGAAACTCTTGTCTGAGATATCTTGATGACCTTCCCTTAACTCGATTTACTACGTCTTTGGCAGATAGGCAAGGGTAGGCATTAACAAACAGATGAACGTGGTCAGGCTGGATTTCAAGGCTGATTAACTTGCAGTCGAGGTCTGTACAAGACATCTCAGGGCTGGCTAGTTAACAGTGACGCTAACGGAGCCGCAAACATAATCACAAAGGTAGCCACAAGGTTAGGCATCGACCTAACTAGAGTGGGTAGGGCTGTTTTGACTCAGCCGAGACGAATACAACTGTATGCTTCCACAACCTCAGTATAAAGGTCTGAAGAATCCCCCATCTTTCAAGTGGGGGAGAAGTCAAATGCTAGTACAAAGTGGCGGTCATGGAATGCAATTGTTGCCTAATTTTGCCTAAGTGCTGCTCCAGTTCCTTAGGAAAAAAGTTACCTTTATTTATTTAACTATTTATAGTTGCAATTAAACTATCAACCGTCAACCGTCAACATCCTTTCCCGACAGACTACAATATCGTATCAATTCAATGTCCCCTCAAGCAGGTGGCAATCTACACTAAAACTGGTACATTGTAAAGAAGTATGTCAAAAAGCCCAGCCCAGCCAAGAACTAATCTATGAACTGTGTTGCTGCCCCAGACAGGCAATTATCCCGATTTTCCCTGCCTCAAAATACAGTCCCCTACTTGCAACAACTGACCATATTCTGTGATTTTGACGGTCCCATTGTTGATGTTTCCAATCGCTACTACAGCACGTACCAGCTAGCACTAACCGATACTCAAGGGTTCTACCAAGCTCAAGGTATAACCTTACCAATCCAGACCATGAGTAAACAGCAGTTCTGGCACATGAAGCAAGAACGCATCCCTGACGAGGAAATTGCCATGCGCTCAGGGTTACGAGGAGAGCAAATCGATTTCTTCTTGGGGCGTGTGATCAAGATTGTGAATGAATCTGCCTTATTGAACAAAGATCAGCTGCAACCAAACCTAAACTGGGCCTTAGCTTTGCTGCATTCTTATGGCATCCGACTCGTTCTGGTGACATTGCGTTCCACATCTCAGGTCAAACAGATATTGAGCAATTACGGTTTAACTCGTCTTTTTAGCAGCATTTATGGCACAACAGAAAACCACCATGCTTATCAAAACTATGCTCAGGTTAAACAGGAACTTCTCCAACAAGCCCTCTGTGACCATAGTGCTTCATCCTACACGGAACAATCTCTGTTAGCTGAACCATCGGTATCTGCTTGGATGATTGGTGATACAGAAGCCGATATTCTCGCAGGACAAGCCCTCTCAATTCCGACTATAGCTCTAACCTGTGGCATTCGTTCTGAATCATATCTCAAGCGGTTTGAACCTACTCATATCTGTAGCGACATACTTTGTGCCACCTCTTATCTATTAGAACTCTCTAGAGCTGTTGGCTCTACCGAACTTGCTATGTAAAAGCGATGCAGTGGCTCTACGGGCGTTTCCCGCACTCGCGCTTTGCATCAAGACACTGTTAGGAAATAATTAGTATAATCCTGATTGAGCGGGAGTTTTAGTTTTTGATAGAATAATTTTTTATAAATCAACCGCTCAATGATAATTAGTGAGCAATAAGCGCGGTTTTATGCATAATAGGTTCGGTAGAGCCATAACCTTCAACCTTCAACCTTCAACCTTCAACCTTCAACCTTCAACCTTCAACCTTCAACCTTCAACCTTCAACCTTCAACCTTCAACCTTCAACCTTCAACCTTCAACCTTCAACCTTCAACCTTCATAAAGCATTAGGATTGCTCCATTGAATTGCACCACTGCCACCACCGATTGAGTGGATAGTAGACGACTGGTGCCCAAAGACTACTGAGAATTGCAGAACAGATGGCAATACGCTGATGGTCTGTCCAGATTTGTGCTAATTGGCGAGAGCCTTGAAAACTATGCTGAATAGCGGTCACTGTTTCCCCAACAATCGCCATGCCAAACACAATTAAAGCTACTGAAATAAAATCTTCCTGAATATACCGCTGCTTTTGAATTAGAGCAGTCAAGATCCCAACGATGGCAAGGCTATAGACATGGGTAGGCTCAGGGAATGTCATACCATCTTGTACTAATCCCAATACCAACCCTGCGAATGCTCCTTGAAACGCTGTGCGTTTAATGCTCCAGGCAACAACCCAAATCAACAGCCAGTTGGGAGCGATTCCCAGTAATTCCATTCCCGGTAAACGTGTCAGTAATAAGATTGAGCAGAGGATAACTGAACTAACTGTCACTGCCCAATTGATTGTTCGACGAACCCAAATAGAAAACTCAGACGTGTTGGTCATTGGTGATTAGTCATTGTTGATTAGTCATGGGTCATGGGTCATGGGTCATTTGGATCAATAATCACCCACTCCAGATAACTCATCGGGGCTGTCAACTCAATAATCGCCTCTGGGGCTGGACTTTTGTCAAGAATAACAGACTCTACACGTCCTAGGGGTAAACCAGCTGGGAAAAGCTGGCTGACAGTGGAGGTAGCCACAGCATCACCAGGACGGACGTTTGGCACTTTATCAAAAAACTGCATTATTGCCCGATTAGTTCCTTGTCCACGCAAAAAACCCATGCTACGGCTACGGCTGATCACGGCACCTACCTTACTAGTGGGGTCACTGATCAGCAAGGCACGACTGGTGTGGGGTGTCACGGTAACGACTCTACCCACTACACCGCCAGGTGCCATAACAACGAAGCCCTTTTTGATCCCAGATTCACTCCCTCTTCCCAGAATGATTTCTTGCCACCAGCTGTCAGCGCTACGTCCCACAACAGGCGCAACAATTCTTAGTTTCTTCGGGGTTTTTTTATAACCTAACAGCTCTTTTAGCTTCTGGTTTTGGGTTTTGAGTTCCTCTACCTGCTGTTGTAGTTCCAGTGTCCGCGCATTAGAGAGGCTTTCTTCTTTAGCAGGTAGCGATTGAAAAGGGCGGGTTATCAATTGATAGATTTCAAAAATTGTTGCACCCTGAGTTCTTCTAAGTAACCAAGCAGCAATTAGGGTAAGACTCCCCAGCATAATTGCTACTCCATGTCTCCCCCACCAGCGACGCAGCATGTACATAGCCTATCCATAAAATAGTCAGATTTTGGCTAATCAGTGAGTTTTTACACTAGCCACACTCAATCTACACTCTTAAGATATTGAATAAAAATACTCTTTAAGGTTGATGTTTAATAGCTGACCATTACATATTACGGGAACGTCCACTAAACACCCGCTCTAACTGTTTGTAGTTCTCTAAGACTCGACCAGTTCCCAAAACAACACAGCTGAGGGGATCAGCTGCCACATGGGTTACAATGCCGCTTTCATGACTAATCAGTGTATCTAATCCTTTCAATAAAGCACCACCACCCGCCAGCATAATACCTCTATCAATAATATCAGCTGCCAGCTCGGGGGGAGTCCGTTCTAGAGTGCGCTTAACAGCATCAACAATAACAGAAAGGGGTTCTGCCATACTTTCACGAATCTCTGGTCGTTTGATCGTAACAGTTCGTGGCAAGCCAGACAGCAAGTGTAATCCTCGCACTTCCATGGCAGCTTCATTATCGTCAGGTGTTGGATAGGCTGAGCCAATGCGGATTTTGATGTCTTCTGCTGTCCGTTCCCCAATTACTAGGTTATGGACTTTTTTCATATACTGAGTAATTGCTTCACTCAGTTCATCTCCCGCAACACGCACTGATTCGCTTAGAACTGTTCCCTGCAAACTTAGAACTGCTACCTCAGTGGTGCCTCCACCGATATCAATAATCATGTTACCTGTTGGTTCTGCTACAGGTAATCCAGCACCAATGGCTGCTGCTACTGGTTCATCAATTAACCTAACTTCTCTAGCACCAGCCTGTAATGCGGCTTCCATGACGGCTCGTCGTTCCACACCTGTGACACCGCTAGGGATACCAATCACAATCCGAGGTGAAACTAGGGCTTTGCCTTCGTTTACCCGCTGGATGAAGTGCTTCAGCATCAGTTCAGCGGTATCGAAATCAGCAATCACACCATCCCGTAAAGGACGTACGGCAACTACATTACCTGGGGTTCTGCCCAACATCTTTTTTGCCTCTTCGCCTACGGCTAGGGGAACCTTTTCGTCTTGATCAATGGCAACCACAGAAGGCTCTTGAAGAACAATGCCTTTACCAGATACATAGACTAAGGTGTTAGCTGTACCCAGGTCTATACCCATGTCCCGTGACAGGGAAAAGTGATTCAAAATACTCACTAGTTTCTACGCCTCACAAAATGCTGTGTACAACCGAAATTGCACCGGAACTGTAACTGAGGTGGATTCTATTATGTTTTTTCCAGTTAGTCTAGTACGCTAGTACACTAGGTCATTATGATTCTCCGGATACTATTTGGAAGAAATTTCTGCGAATACACCCAGCTGCAAATACATAACGGTTTCATCGGCTCAAGTTAAGCTCCAGTTAACTAGAATATTGTTGATGACTGACTTGCTTCGGTGACTTAAAATAAGTCTTAAAATAAGTTAGTAATTGTTATACACCAGCTGAATCTGTTATTGTAGAGCCATAATCAGTACAAAAGTACCAATATAACTATGAGTCTCAATGTTGTCCATTTAGTCGGTCGTGCAGGTACAGACCCAGATGTTAAGTATTTTGAGTCTGGGGGTGTATTGTGTAAACTGGCCTTGGCAGTGAGACGACGGACACGCAATAGTGATCAGCCTGACTGGTTCAACTTAGAGATTTGGGGGAAGACGGCGGAAGTAGCTGCTAATTATGTGCGTAAAGGTAGCTTAATTGGTGTAAAAGGGTCTTTGAAAATTGACACTTGGAGCGATCGCACCACCGGAGCTGATCGCTCACAACCTGTGATCCGAGTAGAGCGCCTTGATTTACTTGGCTCTAAGCGTGATACTGATCCGAGCGCTGTAAGTAGCTATGATAACACCGAATTTTGAATAGTTTTGATTTATACTCAAACCTCATAACTAGTCTAGCTATTAGCTTTCGAGGAAACTAATAGCTAGACTAGTATAGGTCTGGATTTCTACCCTAAGTTCCCTGAGTAAAAACTAAAATACTTAGGGCTAAGAAACTTAGCTCTAAAACATTTAGGTCTACTGCTTACCTAATGCTATGAACTAGATCTATTGCTTTTCAGCCAATTCCTGTGTTTAGGTGATTACTTACCAGTTGCCGAGCACTAGTTGCCGAACACTAGTCAAACATGCTTCAGACGATGATTGTCTGATCCTACAGGTTCACCAAGAAGCCGTCTTACCTCAGTTTATGACCTGGCTAACCAGGTGGGCACTGTCGAATATCGCTTGAAGTTTCTGGGTATTTTCCCAGTCTACTGCCGCAAATCCGATTAGTTCCCTTATATATATGAGCATAGATCAAAAAACACTATTGGCAGTCACCAACTTCCCAGTAAAACCTGCTGACTCTATTGTAGTAGCTGCTCAAAATATCTGCAACATCTAGGTGTTTGACCACATAAATGCCTAGCAGGAGAAAATAGTGTAATAAGACTTTACTGATTTTGTTGACATTGGAACTATTGCGTGACTACAATCATTTCCTTAAATACTAACCATTTCCAAACCTTAGACTTGTCTCCAGCTCAGACAGTGGTTGAAGGGTGGCTGCAAGACGGTGCGATCGCAAACTATGAGCAGCAGCTAGGCTTTAAGATTGATTTTGATTGCGATCCTGAGGATCCACGAGAATTCTCAGAGATCCCAGAGGTGCGGTTATGGTTTGTGCGCTTGGATGCTACCTATCCCTGGTTACCTTTTCTACTAGATTGGAAATCTGGGGAATTCGTCCGCTATACTGCTATGCTAGTGCCCCACCAATTTAATCGTACAGAAGGCATCCAGTACAACTCTGAAGCCTTAGAAATTTTCGTGATGCAGAAGATCTTTGTACTTAGTCAATGGTTAAAGCAGTGGGGTATACAAAGCCAATCCCGCCTCAAGTCGATGGCTCAGTTACTTGGCTATGAACTAGATGATACTTTGTTTGATCTGATCGAAATCTCAGGGGGTGATATCAAGTCCGGTTGAATACCCATCATAAAGAAGATTGATGGGGAGATGGGGAGATGGAGCCGGGGCTGATAAGTACAAGAAACGCTATAGTTGGAGAAGAGATACGATGAATGGGCAGTTTATGCCTGTGCAAAGTATAAGTCCACATCGGGTTGATTATCATCTCAATCAACCCCTATAGCTTCAGCTTTCCATCCTCCCTCAACAGAGTTTGGGGATAACAGAAAAGCGCCTTTATTACTTTCTCAACAAATACTGGGAGCCTATTAGCTACCCCAAATTTGCTCTAATACAGTTTCCGGTTTGATATCGGCAATCCGACCGGTAGGTGATTGAATACCGTATACCCCCTCCTTGGCAGGTAGTAGTTTTTTGGCCTGTGTCGGACCAAACAAGGCAATGGTAGGAGTACCAACAGCTACAGCTAGATGCATCGGTGCACTATCGGTACACAGCATCAAATTAGCACCAGCAATCATGGCTGCCAATTTTCCAATATCTTCTGGAGCAGTAACAATGATGTCACGATGGTACTCGATCATAGCCTGGCACCATTCTGCATCCTCTGGCCCTTTTAGCAAGACAATGGGCAGATCTGGTTGTTTTTGGCGAATGTCCTCAACAATCTTCTGCCATTGCTCAACTGGGTAGATTTTATCAATTCCTTGGGACAGAGCGAGTTGACTAGAACCGCCATGAATAAGAATGTAGCCAATTTCTGGAATCTCTAGCTGTTGCTGTTGAGCTTCTGCCCACTCAATATCTGATTTGGGAACTCTAACCGCGAGTTCTTGACAAGGAACGTTAATACCGAAACCTAGTAGTAAGTCGTGGTACATATGGGCAGCATACTGCTCAGTTTTTAGGGGCACAGGGTTGGTAAAAAACAAATCCCTTGAACCAGCTTGGTAACCAATTCGACGCACAATACCAGTCATCCAGAGCAACAGCCCAACTGACCACCGACGTCCCAGGGTCATCGCAGCATCGTACTCGCGATCGCGGATCACTCCCAACAAGTTACCAAAATCTGCGAGACCATTGCGGTCTTTAAAATCAAAGGTTAGAACTTCATTGACTGACTGACAAACCCGATAAGCCCCCTTGGCTCGCGGTTCCACAATAACGTCAATCTCAGCTTTGGGATAATACTGTTTTAGTTGTGAGAGGGTGGGAAAGAACAGGATTTGGTCGCCAATTCCACCAGGAACAAGGGCTAGTATTCTCATCTCAAATTACTTGAGCTTACGGATCAGTTTAATTTTAACTTGACGCTTGAACGACTAATTCTGAATTATATCCAGGGCATATTATCCTAAGCTCAGCCATGAAGCAGCAGCTAAGAGGTAGAATATCGTGCATTTATTAATTCCAGCAGCCGGAATGGGACGACGGATGGGGAGCGATCGCAATAAGCTTCTTTTAACACTTCTAGGTAAACCAATACTGGCTTGGACACTGCTAGCAGCAGAGAAAGCCAGTAGTATTAGCTGGATTGGGATCATGGGACAACCCTATGACTGGCCAGAGTTTAAAGCAATTCTAGCTGAACTTGCCCTATCTAAACCTGTGGAGTTGATTGAGGGGGGTGAAACGCGGCAAGAATCTGTCTATAATGGCTTGCAGGCTTTACCAGCAGAAGCCAAAAGGGTGTTGATTCACGATGGTGCTAGATGCTTAGCTAGCCCTGAGTTACTGGCACGGTGTGCCCAAGTCTTAATGGGTTGTCCCGGTCTAATTGCCGCTGTGCCAGTCAAGGATACGATTAAAGTGGTGGATGAAGCCAATCTTGTTCAAGATACACCGGATCGGAAGGGATTGTGGGCAGCACAGACACCCCAGGGATTTGAGGTGAAGTTGTTGAAACAGTGCCATGACCAAGGACGTGAGGCTGGCTGGGAAGTTACGGATGATGCCGCTTTGTTTGAACGGTGCAGCTTGCCAGTAAAGATTGTGGAAGGGGAGGAGACGAATTTGAAGGTAACTACCCCAGTTGATTTAGCGATCGCAGAATTTATCTTGCGCCAACGTTTTGAACTCAGTGGAACCGAATCTAGTTAATTAATTAACCATGATTAATCATAGTTTATGTTGCCCAAGGGAATGGAAAATTTCCACATACCAATAATGAAATTACTATGGAGATCCAACAACGCCACCCTTGGCCAGTCAATAGTGAAGAAGCCAAAGCAATTCAACAACAACTACAACCTGAGGTAATTTGTGAAGATCAGTTGGGGGAAGTCCAGTATGTTGCGGGTGTGGATGTAGGTTTTGAGGAAGATGGTGCTATATCACGGTCAGCAGTAGCAGTTTTAAGCTTTCCTGACTTGCAGCTGAGGGAAAATGCGATCGCACGCAGACCCACTACCTTTCCCTATGTACCAGGCTTCCTATCATTTCGAGAAGTCCCTGTAGTACTGGATGCTTTGGAAAAAATTAGCATTATCCCTGACTTAATTTTGTGTGATGGTCAGGGCATTGCCCATCCTCGTCGCTTTGGTCTTGCCTGCCATCTGGGGGTACTGACAGATATTCCTACCATTGGTGTGGCTAAGTCGCGATTCATTGGTGATCATGAACAGTTGCCCGAAAACAAAGGTAATTGGCAACCGCTGAGGGATGATGGAGAAATCATTGGAGCCGTTGTGCGTACTCGGACTGGAGTTAAGCCAGTCTATGTTTCCATTGGTCATCGCATCAGCTTACCCACAGCAATTGATTATGTGTTGCGCTGCACATCTAGGTATCGATTACCAGAAACAACTCGCTGGGCTGATCAACTAGCATCAAAGTGAAGTTAGAATTTAGAATTTAGAATTTAGAATTTAGAATTTTACATTCTTCATTCTACATTCTACATTCTTCATTCTTCATTCTTCATTCTGCCTTCTTCATTCTACATTATTCATTCTACATTCTTCATTCTTCATTCTTCATTCTACATTCTTCATTCTACATTCTTCATTCTTCATTCTTCATTCTACATTCTGCCTTCTTCATTCTTCATTCTTCATTCTTCATTCTTCATTCTTCATTCTTCATTCTACATTCTACATTCTACATTCTACATTCTTCATTCTTCATTCTTCATTCTTCATTCTTCATTCTTCATTCTTCATTCTTCATTCTTCATTCTGCCTTCTACATTCTACATTCTACATTCTACATTCTACATTCTACATTCTACATTCTTCATTCTACATTCTACATTCTTCATTCTACATTCTACATTCTACATTCTACATTCTTCATTCTACATTCTACATTCTTCATTCTACATTCTTCATTCTTCATTCTTATGGTAATACCTCTTATTCTAATCGATTCACCCGTTCCTTGAGTTCTATTACTAAGGTAGCAAGACGCTTAAACATTGGGTGATCAGCGTCTACGCTGCTATAGCTATCAGTTGGTGATGGTCCCTGGTGTTGAGTGGGTCGATTACTATCAGGAACTGACTGGCTGACCTGACGTAACTTAGTCTCTAACTGATTGAGTTTAAATCTCAAGTTAATTATCTCAGATTCAAGAGAAGAAATCCGCGATTCTACAACAGTTATAGAAGCTGTGGCTGGTGGAATAAACTGTGAGATAAAAATTCCTAAGATTAAGCCAAAAGCGAGTATTACGATTGTTCGTTTCAAAGTAGTACAACCCCATTAGTTATCTTACTACCCATTATGAGATACTCTTAAACCGTCATTAATCGGGATCATCCAGTATGAAACGGTCAAGGTGCAATTTATTGTTGTCCGAGTGAGGAGTGGTCATGCAGTAATTGGAGTTGAACTTTCCACCCATCTGTCTGGACGTTCCTGGCATCTCGACCAGGAGTTGCTTGAAAGCCTGAGCAAAGCTCATGTTTACAATCAATCCAACCAAGCTCAACTGCATCAAGCAGACTCAGTCCCATCCCTTTCAAGAAACGCGCGGTACGACGCAACAATACTGCCATTACCTCGGTCTTATTCATGTACCGAGTTAGTTCCTTGTCCGTACCCCGAGCAAGGATGTTTTTGGCAGCATTGTGGTCAGCCTGTAACACGACCCCATTAAATCTGCTAAAGTTGTCCCCGCTCCTTTTCCCCAACAGGGTTCCAGTCACGGAGTCAACTTGCGACGTGTAACTAGGCTGGACTTCTGTCACAATCGACCCAGTCCAATCAGCCCATTTTTGTAATGAGTCCCGCATTTGACCCTTCATCCAGCTATTAAGCTTGCGAGACATGGCTTTGGACTGACGTTTTCCTTTAATCGGTTGTGTTAAATCTTCTGCAAAAATTTTAAGTGACTTCCCATTAAAAAGAGACTTAGATGCGGCTCCTATGATAGCCGTTAATTCTGACTGATTTTGTCTGTAACGCTTGTTCTCTGTTTTTCTGCTTAAGTTATTTTTAAGAATACGATCCGACTTAGCTGGGTCTATTTTTTCTAGTTTTCTATGAAGTGCCCAAAGCTTTCCTCTTTTGCGGTTTTTGGCACATATACGAACGGACTTTTTGGTGGTAACTTTGCCTAACCCTTTCCCATGCGCTTGACCCTCTGAATCATAGAAAGCCTCCGTGTATCCCTTGTCTACTCCTACAGGGCGACGTTCACCGGGAATTTCTACATTTCCATGGTCTACAAGAAAATGAATCTCAAACCTTTGCAGAACTTGGTTATGTATCAACCGAATTTGTCCTTTTATTTTTCGGTTAGATCTGACGATTATCCTGTTTCTCTTTCCTCTCCTTAATCCAGCTAATTCTAGTTGGTATGTATTGCGAGAGAGTCGTTTGCATTTATAACCCACTTGTTGATAAACTATCTGGTTCTTAACCCAGGAATGTCCCCGCTGGAATTCTTTCCTAACTAGTCTATGCAGCAGTGGGTTTTCCAAAAAAGCTAAGGTTTTAAGCTGTTTGCAAAGTTTTTTCCTGGTCTTTTGGTTTTCTTTCCCCGGAAACCTTCTATAAATTTTCTTTATTACCGCATCGATACAGGCTGCCTGCTGGGCTGTAATGGCTTTTGCTACATCATTGATAGTCCAGTCCATTATTTTGGCAGGCAACCCCAGAGTATCTGGAGTCCTGAAGCTTTTTACTTCCGGGATAGCCTTTTTCCAGTCCAGTCCCCAATGCTTGATGCTCCCCAGCTTGTTGTAAGACTCAGCTCTAACGATGCCTAGTTTTTTCATTGTAGACAGCAACTCAGTCTCAATCGACTCAGTCATCCCCACTACGGGGACAATTTGAGTCGATAGCTTTTTGGTTACGCCTACTTTTTTTGACATCGTCAACTGGTGTGTCTTCTTTCTTGATTTAGATAGATTTCTAGCGCTAGCAAAACGTCAATGTCGGTTTGGTACGGTTAAAAACCGTTTTATACCTATTTATTGGGGTTTAGTTGCGTGACTCGTTCCTTTGGACTTTCATTGTAACCATTCAACTATCAGCAGTAAGCTGAAGGGCTACAGGCATAGTATGAATGGCTGATAGCTGATAGCGCTAGACTGAATAGTTACATTGATAGTGACATTAAGATAGCCAAGATCTAACAAAAAGAGCGAGTCACTCATGAAACCGCTCTTTTTGATAAGGGGATAAATAGTTAAGGACAAAGTAGAATTATAAATTTGTCTTAGGGATATTTTAACCCAAAGACATCGCTCCTTAGACATAGTTTTTATGCTCCTCCCTGATTGCTCAGGCTTTAGGCTGTTTCCAACCAGTCATAAATTTTATCTAATTGCTCCAGAGTTACCAAACCATACTGCCAAAGAATCATTGGCAAAAGTCCTGGATCTTGTTCCCGGTGTCGTTGTGCGATCGCAATTGAATCTCTGGAAATTGCTAACTCTTCTTGGAGAAAATGCAAGAATTTTGTATAGGTTTTTGGTGCCATAATTAGTTGTATTTCACCTCCTTTAATAGGCTCTATTTGGGAATTAGTAATCTGAATGTGTAAACCATCAGTAGCCACTATCTCATCTGTCCACTAGGAAATTACGAGTGTCGGTTATACCTGACATAGAAACAGTAGGAAATTTTCAGGTTTTAAGGATAATTAATCCCATAGGAAAGTAGTTGACTTTCCCAATCATCACCCGACTAGGATTTAGGATGACAGGAATAGCACTCTAGTATCCCTGTATAAATTTTCAGGGTTAGGAGGCTGATTACCTGTGTCCTAAATCACTGCCAACCTGAGATTCTCGTCAACCTAGAACAGCAATCTTATGTGTCTTGATGCAGTCGCTCATGGGGGAAACCACGGCAGTCGCTCATGGGGGAGACCACGGCAGTCGCTCATGGGGGAAACCCCCA